>JBGUZD010000087.1:0-16690 GCA_045222695.1 Candidatus Limivicinus sp. | reverse complement strand
TGGGATCAGCCCAAGAACGACCAGATGTTCGCCGACGGCAAGACCATGTGCTTCTTCGGCCCGGCCTGGTACTTCAACTTCTGCATGGGCAACGCTCAGGATCCCGAGAAGGGCTGCTCCGGCGACTGGGCCATCTGCGAAGGCCCCGCTGCCCACTTCTGGGGCGGCACCTGGCTGATGGCGCCTGCCGGCACCGATAACCCGACCCTGCTTGCCGACATCATGAACACCTTCATCAACGACGCCGACGTCTGCGAGAAGCTCGTCGTCAACGAGGCTCAGTTCTCCAACAACCAGGCCGTCAACGCCAAGTTCGCCGACGATCCTTCCTTCGGCAGCGAATTCCTGGGCGGCCAGAACCCCGTGGCCGTGTTCTCCGCCATGACCGACAACATCAAGTGGGAGAACCACACCATCTATGACCAGGCCTGCAACGAAGGTCTGCAGAACGCTCTCCAGCAGTACTTCCAGGGCCTCGTCGACAAGGACACCGCTCTGAACAACTTCTACCTCTCCATCAACGAGAAGTACCCCGACGTCGTCACTCCGTGATCTGAGTGCGTCTCAGGGAATAAACGCTTAAGCATACGCAAGGCTTGGGGCAAGGCGTTTTGCCTTGCCCCAAGTCCGTGAAAGACAAAAAGCCCTTCCGGACGCACTGCGGCATACGGCGGCGCGCCGGGAAGCGCTTTTTGTGTATATTTGACCGGGAGGGAACGCCATGGGCAGAAAACTGAAACCGCGGAGATCGGGCGTCAGCTATGCGAAATGGGGCTATATTTTTATTTTGCCCTTTTTTATCACCTATTTCATTTTCACGCTGACGCCGCAGATCATGACGATCTACAACAGCTTCTTTGAAAACTACCGCAACGGCCTCAAGCAGATCGGGCCGAACTTCGTCGGGCTGAGGAACTACGTCGCGCTGTTCACGCCGGACAAGAGCGGTACGATCGGCATGCTCAAGTACTTCGGCAACACCCTGATCCTGTGGGTCATGGGCGCCGTGCCGCAAATCGTCATCGCGCTGCTGCTGGCGGTCTTCTTCACGAGCTACCGGCTCAACATCAAGGGCCAGCAGTTCTTCAAGACCGTCATCTACATGCCCAACCTCATCATGGCGGCGGCCTTCTCGATGCTGTTCTTCACGCTCTTCTCGACGGTCGGCCCGGTGAACCAGATCCTGCTCGCCCACGGCATCGTGGAAAAGAGCGTCAACTTCCTCGGTCTGAAGGTCTCCGTCCGCATCCTGATCAGCCTGATGAACTTTCTGATGTGGTTCGGCAACACGACGATCCTGCTGATGGCGGGCATCCAGGGCATCGACCAGAACATGTTCGAGGCCGCGGAGATCGACGGGGCCAACTCCCTGCAGGTCTTCTTCCGCGTGACGCTGCCGCTGCTGGCGCCGATCTTGGTCTACACGGTCATCACGGCGATGATCGGCGGTCTGCAGATGTTCGACGTGCCGCAGGTCCTGACCAACGGCAAGGGCACGCCCGACCGCGCGAGCATGACGATGGTCATGTACCTGAACAACTATCTCGGCACGAGCAAGAACTACGGCATGGCCGGCGCGATCAGCGTGGTCCTGTTCATCGTCTCGGCGGGGCTGAGCATGTTCGTCTACAACTCGCTGTCCAAGCAGTACAGAAAGTGAGGGCAGAGATATGAAAAACGCCGAAAATACAAAAGGCAAGATCCTGATGATCGTCGCCCGCGTCGTCGTCTACACGATCCTGATCTTCCTCGCTTTCCTGTGCCTGTTCAGCTTTTACATGCTGATCATCAACGCCACGCGCTCCAACGCCCAGCTGCAGGCGGGCTTCACGCTGATGCCGAAGAACAACTTCTTCGTCAACCTGAAAAACGCCTGGAACGACCAGTCCATCAACATCCCGCGCGGCATGCTCAACAGCTTCTTCATCGCCACGTGCTCCGCCGTGCTGACCACTTATTTCTCGGCGCTGACGGCTTACGGCATCCACGTCTACAACTTCAAGCTCAAGCGGGCGGCCTTCCTGTTCATCATGGCCGTCATGATGATCCCGCCGCAGGTCTCCGCCGTCGGCTTCATCCAGCTGGTCTACAAGTTCCACCTGACCAACAACTACATCCCGCTGATCATCCCCTCCATCGCCGCTCCGGTCGTGTTCTTCTACATGAAGCAGTATCTCGAAAGCGTGCTGCCCATGGAGATGGTCGAGGCCGCGCGCGTGGACGGCTCGGGCGAATTCCGCACTTTCAACACGATCGTGCTGCCGATCATGAAGCCGGCCATCGCCGTGCAGATGATCTTCTCCTTCGTCTCCTCGTGGAACAACTACTTCATTCCCGCGCTGCTGCTCGACAAGGCCGAGATGAAGACCGTGCCCATCATGGTCGCCCAGCTCCGCTCGGCGGACTACTCGAAATTCGACATGGGCAAGGTGTACATGTTTATCCTGCTGGCGATCCTGCCGGTGCTCGTGGTGTACATCTTCCTGTCCAAGTCCATCATCAAGGGCGTCACCGCCGGCTCGGTCAAGGGATAAAACAAACGACAGAACGAATAACGGCTCTCCCTCTCCGGAGAGCCGTTTTTTAACGAAAGGAAGGACCATATGCTCAAAGAACGCGGTTTTTACAAAGGGGTCAATCTCGGCGGCTGGCTGAGCCAGTGCGATTACAGCGCCGAGCGTCTCGACGGCTTCATCACCGGGCCCGACTTCGCGCAGATCGCGGCGTGGGGCTTCGACCACGTGCGCATCCCGATCGATTACAACGTGATCCAGAACGAGGACGGCTCGATGAAGCCGGAGGGCCTCGCGCGCATCGACGGCGCGCTCGCGCTGTGCGAAAAGCACGGGCTGAACGCGGTGCTCGACCTGCACAAGACGCAGGGCTTCTGCTTCGACAAGGCCGAGCGGGAGGACGGCTTTTTCGAGAGCGAGGCGCAGCAGGAAAAGTTTTACACGATCTGGGAGCGCTTCGCCGCGCGGTACGGCGGGATGCATGAGCGCGTGATGTTCGAGCTGCTCAACGAGGTGACGGAAAAGGAATATCTCCCGGCCTGGAAGCGCGTCTCGCGCGAGTGCGTGCGCCGCATCCACGCCATCGCGCCGGAGGTATACGTGCTGCTGGGCAGCTATTGCTGGAACAGCGCGCGGACGCTGCCCGAGCTCGACCCTCCCTATGACGATCACGTGATCTACAACTTCCATTTCTACGAGCCGCACACCTTCACCCACCAGGGCGCCTACTGGATGGACGAGAGCTTCGACAAGGCCCGCCGCGTCAGCTACGCCGAGAGCGGCGTGTCCGAGGCCTGGATCGAGGACTTTCTCGCCCCGGCCTTCGAAAAGGCCGCGCGGGAGGGCTGCGAGCTCTACTGCGGCGAATACGGCGTGATCGACGTCGTGCCGCCGGAGGAGGCGCTCGGCTGGTTCCGCGATCTGCACGCGGTCTTCGAGCGGCACGGCGTCGCCCGCAGCCTGTGGAGCTACAAGCAGATGGACTTCGGTCTGTCCGACGCGCGCCTGGACGGCGTCAGAGACGAGCTGCTGGGGCTGCTGTGAAGAAAAGGGGCTGAGCGACTTGGTGGATCTGAACGGAAAATGGGTGCTGATCACCGGCGCGGCCAGAGGGATAGGCCGTCTCATCGCCCTCGCCATGGCCGACCGGGGCTGCCGGCTGCTGCTGCACAGCCGCAGTCTCGAGCACACGCGCGCGCTGGCGGAGGAGCTGCGGGCAAAGGGCGTGCAGACGCTGTCCTTCGCGGCGGATCTCTCCCGTCCCGAGGAGCTGGAGGCCATGCTCGCCGCGATCGACGCCTCCGGCGTCCCGGTCGAGGTCGTGTTCAACAACGCGGGGCTGCAGATCGGCTATCGGACGGACTATCTGAACACGCCGATCGAGGACTATCCGATCAGCTTTCAGATCAATACGATCGCGCCGATGCGCATCTGTTATCACTTCCTGCCGCAGATGCTCGCGCACGGCTTCGGGCGGATCGTCAACACCACCAGCGGCATCGCGCTCGAGGCCGAGCAGGGCGGCTATTCGGCCAGCAAGGCCGCGCTGAGCAAGGTCACCGTAGACCTCGCGTACAAGCTGCGGGGCACGGACGTGATCCTCTCGCTGACCGATCCCGGCTGGTGTCGGACCGACCTGGGCGGGCCGCACGCGCCGCACGCGCCGGAATCGGCTCTGCCGGGCGTGCTCGTCGGCGCCTTCGTCGACGACGGGGTACAGGGGCGGCTCTTCGAGGCGCAGCGCTTCGCGGGCCTGTCGCTGGGCGAGGCCGTCGAAGCCGCGGGCGCCGTCCCCGGCTTCCGGTAAAAACGCGGCGTGCGAAAGAAAAGCGGGGGCTCCGTCTTCGGATCCGCCGCGTTTCCCTTCCGGTCGCGTAATCGATTAAGCCGCTTTTCTCCGTCCGATCCGCGGGCTGCGTTTGGACACGCTCTGTGCATCTGTCAAAGAACAGAGTCCTGCGGTGCAGGAGCGCTCCGATCTTTGGGTAAAATCACCAGTTTCTGCCTGCGAATCTGTGCACGTCTTACAAAGATGAGCGATCCGGGTATTATTTTGCCCGGATTGCTTGCTTTTTTTGCGATAATGAGGAGTGAGAGAGATGAGAAACAACAGTCCTGCCGCCAGGATCGCCATGTACGCCGGCCTGATCCTGTGGATGCTCGTCAACCTCTTCCCGGTGTACTGGATGTTCACCTTTTCCCTGAAGAACAACGCGGAGATCTTCGGCGAAAACGTGATCGGGCTGCCGGAGACCTGGCAGTGGTCCAACTATGTCCGTGCGCTGAGCACCGGCAACATGCCCCGCTACTTCCTCAACAGCGCCATCGTGGCGACGGCCACGATCATCATTACGCTCGCCGCGGCGCAACGGAAAAGAAGCGGAAAAGACGGAAGAAAAAATTGCCCGTCGCTTCGTTTTGTGCTATTCTTTTTTTATCAGCTTTTCCATAGAGAGGAGTGCGCTTTGATGAAAGAAAAGAAAAGCTCCGCGCTGCGCTTCTGGCTGCTGGTCTGGGGCCTCGGGCTGATCGGCCAGCTCGTCTGGAACATCGAGAACCAGTGGTTCAACACCTTCGTCTACGCCAAGATCGCCAAGGATCCCACGATCATCTCCTGGATGGTCGCGATCTCGGCGATCGCCACGACGATCTCCACCTTCGTTTTCGGCACGCTGTCCGACCGCAAAGGCCGCCGCAAGACCTTCATCGGCTTCGGCTACATCCTCTGGGGCATCTTCACGATCCTCTTCGGCACGACCGAGTTCATCACCGGCGGCAAAGGCGCGGCCACGGCCAAGCTCCTCATGCTCGCGGCGACGGCCGTCGTGCTCGCCGACGCGCTGATGTCCTTCTTCGGCTCGATGGGCAACGACGCGGGCTTCAACGTGTGGCTCAACGACAACATGAACGAGCGCAACCGCGGCCACATCGGCGCCGCGCTCGCCACGCAGCCGATCCTCGGCACGATCATCGGCGTGGTGCTCGGCGGCATGCTTATCGGCAAAGAGGACAACTATATGCGCCTCTTCCTCGTCTTCGGCGGTCTCGCGATCGTCTTCGGCGTCGCCGCGCTGCTCTTCATGAAGGACGCGCCGGGCCTTGCGCCCAACCGTCAGGGCAGCTTCATGCAGCAGCTGCTCGGCGCCTTCAACTTCCGGGAGTTCATCAAGCTGCGCGAGCTGGTCTGGGTCTTCCTGACGCTGAGCGTCTATTTCATCGCCTTCAACGTCTTTTATCCGCACGTCGGCAACTATCTGATCTACTATCTCGGCTATACGCCGGACGACATCGGCATCATCCAGGGCGTGGGGCTGCTGCTCGGCATGGTCTCGGTCATCCCGGCCTCGATGCTGCTGAAGAAAAACAAATTCGCCCTTGCCGCGGCGCTCTCCATCGTGCTGAGCATCCTCGGCGTCGGGCTCCTCGGCCTGTTCGGGCGGCCGGAGAACGTCGACCCGACAAACATCTTCAACATCCCGCTGCTCGTGGGCATGTTCTTCTTCGGCTGCGGCTACATCATGTTCATGCAGGTGCTCTCGGTGTGGATGAAGCAGCTCTTCCCCGAGGAGTCCAAGGGCCAGTTTGAGGGCTTCCGCATCGTCTTCTTCGTGCTGATCCCCTGGGTCGTCTCGCCCTTCATCGCCAACCCCATCATCAAAAACAACGGCAAGATCCTCGACACCAACGGGCTCGAGGCCTATCTGCCCACGCACGTGCTGATGCTGATCTCGTGCGCGCTGATCTGTCTGAGCTTCGTGCCGCTCGTCTTCGCCGCGCGGCAGCGCGCCCTGCGCGAGAAGGCGCAGGACAAGGCATGAAGCGCACGCGGTTTTACGGCGCGCTGGCGGCTCTGGCGGCGCTGCCGCCGCTGGCGCTGCACACGGCCGCGGCGCTCTGCCTGCGCATGGTCGCAAAGCCCAAACGCTGGAGCGAGACGGGGATGCGCGCGCAGGAGATTGAAAACGGCTTCGGCGACTGCGTCGAGGCCTATGAGAAGCGCTGGCCGCGCGAGGACTTTTCGATCGTGCGCGGCGGCGTCGCCATCCGCGGCGAATTCATCGACAACCCGAGCGACCGCGGCGCGCGAAGAAAGATCGCCGTCATCTGCCACGGCCAGACCGCCAACCGCTACGCGGCGCTCAAATACGCGGACATCTTCTACCGCGCGGGCTTTTCGGCGCTGATCTACGACGAGCGCTATTTCGGCCGCTCGGACGGAGACTTCTGCACGCTGGGGCAGGAGGAATCGAAGGATCTCGCCGAGATCATCGCCCATGTGCGGCGGCGCTTCGGCGAAGACTGCCTGATCGCGCTGCAGGGCGAGTCGATGGGCGCGGCGACGGCGCTGCTGGCGCTGCGCTATACGAGCGTCGATCTGATCGCGGTCGACTGCCCCTTCGCCGACAGCGAGGAGCTTTTCCGCCAGTGGGTCGCGCAGCGCCTGCCGATCCCGGCCGGGCTGATCATGCCCTATTTCGAATGGCTCGCGCGCGTCCGCTTCGGCTATCGCGTGCGCGAGACGAGCCCGATCGCCGCGGTCCGTCGATCGGAGGTCCCGATCCTCTTCATGCACGGCAGGGCGGACACGCTGATCCCCTGCAGCCACAGCGAGGAGCTGCTGGGGGCCTGCCGCGACGGCCGGTCAGAGCTGCATCTCTTCGACGGCGCGGACCACGCGCAGTCCATCGTGACCGACCGCGCGCGCTACGAGGCGCTCCTGCTGGCCTTCCTCAAAAAGTGCGGCGCGGCGGACTGAAAACCGCGCAAAAAAAAAGACTCCCCCGATCACGCGATCGGGGGAGTCTTTTTGTCCGGCGGCCTTTTTTCAGATGACGCCGAGCGGGATCAGGATGACGAGCAGCAGCGCGACCAGTCCCCAGAGGCCGAGCAGGAAGGCGCGCCTCTTCTTCGGCTCCATGTCCGGCACGTAGTTGGACGCGAGGAAGAAGGGGATGTAGGTCGTGACGAACACGGGCAGCACGCCCCACCACTTGTAGACCCAGATGAAGGAGTGGTTGCTCGTCCCGGCGAGGAAGGATTCGAACAGCGCGAAGAGCAGCGCCATTTCCAGCGCGACGAGCAGCCTGCAGCTGACGCCGCCCTTGCCGTTTTTGGCAAAATAGCGCGTGCTGCGGTCCTTCGGCATCATTTTGAAGGAGATGATGCCCGCCAGCGAGAACATCATGGACAGCTCCCAGCACACGCCGACGAGCAGGATGAAGGTCGTCGAGGCGTTGGAGACCGACCAGAGCGGATAGCCCGTGACGTGGCCGATGACCGCGTTGCCGATCTCATAGAGCCAATGCACGCCGTAGAGCGCGAGACCCGCGCAGACGGCCTCCGTGTTTTTGTTGTGGATCTCCGACCAGTAGACGTAGAAGACCACGGCGAGGATGAAGATAAAGGTCCAGTTGAAATTCTCCGTGCTTCTGACGCGGATGGCGTCCACCAGCGCCCGGGCCTCGGCCGAGCCGTCGCCCCAGAATTTGAACATGTCGGTCCCTCCCTGTTGTTTTCTCCGCCGCGCCGCGGCGGGCCTTGATGAGAAAAGTATAGCACAGCGCGGGGAAAAGAGGAATATGAAATGAAAAAGCTTTCCCGCGCGTGTGACAGAGCTGTGACGGACGCCGTGCTATGCTCAAAGCGTCAAAGGAAAACAAACGGACGATATCTCATACAAACGGAGGAGAAAACATGAATATCGACAAGCTCAGAGAGATCCTGGTATGGCTGTTCACGCCGGTGACGGACGAGTTTACTTACAGAATGCACACGGGCTTCGATCTGCTTTATTGAAGGACGGATAAACCGGACGGATCCGATGCGGCCGCATAACGAAGAACCTCCCGCAAATACTATCTGAGAAACCAGATGGAAACGCGGGAGGGTTTTTCTTATATGAAAGCGACAGGTATCGTGCGCCGGATCGACGATCTCGGGCGCGTCGTGATCCCCAAGGAGCTGCGCCGCACCATGCGCCTGCGCGAGGGCGCGCCGCTGGAGATCTTCACGGACAAGGACGGCGAGCTGATCTTCAAAAAATACTCGCCCATCGGCGAGCTGTCGGACTTTGCCGCCGATCTCTGCGAGAGTCTGCGCAAGGTCTCGGACGCGGCGGCGGCCGTCTGCGACCGCGACGGCGTGATCGCGGCGGCCGGAGCGCCGAAAAAGGAGCTCGCGGGCCGGAGCGTCAGCACGGAGCTCGGCGCGCTGATGGACAGGCGCGCCTTCTACCGCCGCGCGGCGGCCTCTCCCGCCGTGCCGGTCTGCGAGGGGGCGGAAAAATACGCCGCCGAGATCGCCGCGCCGATCCTCTGCGAGGGCGACGTGGTCGGCGCGGTGCTGTTCCTGACGCAGGAGGGCGCGAGGAGCTGCGGCGAGGCGGAGGAGAAGCTCGCCAGAGCCGCCGCGCATTTCCTGGGCCGGCAGATGGAGGGCTGAAAGCCTCTTGCTTTTTTCCGGCGGGCGCGGTATGATGACGGCAGAATATTTTACGGAGGACGAACGAGTGAGAATTTCCTGCTGATCGAACGGGTATGACGGACGCGGCTCTGCGGAGACCGCGAGCTTCGCCGTGCCTGCGGACAAGCAGGAAAACACTCTTTCGACTCCTCAGGGGCAGCGTGCGTCTGCCTCCCGGATGAGCCGCGGGTTTTCCTGCGGCTCATCACATTTTTCAGGGAGGCGGCGACATGGCGCTGATCAAGGTAACGGACCTCAGCTTTGCCTATCCGGGCAGCTACGACAACATTTTCGAACATACGAGCTTTCAGATCGACAGCGACTGGAAGCTGGGCTTTATCGGCCGCAACGGCCGCGGCAAGACGACCTTTTTGAAGCTGCTGATGGGAGAATATCCCTTCGAGGGGCGGATCGACGCGCCCCTGGCCTTCGACTACTTTCCCTTCCCCGTGCCGCAGCCGGAGCGGCTCGCCGGCGAGCTCGCCGATGAGCTCTGCCCCGACGTGCCGCGCTGGCGGCTCCTGCGGGAGACGGCGGCGCTGGGCCTGGACGAGGAGCTGCTGCGGCGGAGCTTCGGCACGCTCTCCAAGGGCGAGCAGACCAAGCTGCTGCTGGCGCTGCTCTTCGCGCGCCAAAACCGCTTTCTGCTCATCGACGAGCCGACCAACCACCTCGACATCCGCGGGCGCGAGCTGGTCAGCCGCTATCTCAGCGGCAAAAAGGGCTTCATCCTCGTCAGCCACGACCGCGCCTTCCTCGACGGCTGCGTCGACCACATCCTCTCGATCAACCGCGCGGACATCGAGGTGCAGCGCGGGAACTTCTCGAGCTGGTGGGAGAACCGGCAGCGGCAGGACGCGTACGAGCTGGCCGAAAACGAACGCCTGAAAAAGGACATCCGCCGCCTGAAGGAAACGGCGCGCGAAAAGGCGCAGTGGTCGGACACGGCCGAGCGCCGCAAGAAGGGCGCGGAGAAGGCGAAGGCCGACAACGTCAAGGGCTGGGCGCCGCTGCAGGGGGCCAAGTCCAAAAAGCAGATGGCCCGCGCCAAGGCCATCGAAGGACGGCTCGAGAGCGCGATCGAAGAGAAGGAGGGCCTGCTGAAAAACCGCGAGGAGGCCGAGGCGCTCAAGCTCGCGCAGCTCCCCTTCTACACCGACCGGCTTGCCGAGCTGCGCGAGCTCGCGATCGACTACGGCGCGGGGCCGCTCTTTTCCCCGCTCTCGCTCACGCTGCGGACGGGCGAGCGCGTCGCGCTGCTCGGGCCCAACGGCTGCGGCAAATCGAGCGTCCTGAAGCTCGTCTGCGGGGAGGAGATCCCGCACACGGGCCTGGCCGAGACGGCGAGCCGCCTGAAGATCTCCTATGTGCCGCAGGACAGCTCCTTCCTCCGCGGAGACCTGAGGGACTTCGCGCGGGAGCGGGACATCGACGAGAGCCTGTTCAAGGCGATCCTGCGCAAGCTGGACTTCTCGCGCGTGCAGTTTGAAAAGGACATGGCGGATTTCAGCGCGGGGCAGAAGAAAAAGGTGCTCATCGCGGCGAGCCTGTGCGAAAAGGCGCACCTGCACGTCTGGGACGAGCCGATGAACTACATAGACCTGTATTCGCGCATGCAGCTCGAGGAGCTGATCCTGCGGTGCGCGCCGACGCTGCTCTTCGTCGAGCACGACCGCGCCTTCTGCGAACGGGTCGCGACGGCGACGGTAACGATTTGAAACTTTTTTGCGCGAAACGGGCAAAAAAGCCTTGACATTCCGTGAAATCCCGATATAATGATATGGCCTGTCAGTACGGGCAAATATCCTTGCTCCCGCCGCAGAGCGGGGGCCACATGACCAGAAGGAGGTGCAACCATGGCAAAAGCAAGCGAAAAGTACGAGGTAATGTACATCATCAACCCCAATCTCTCCGAGGAGGAGACCGCGGCGGTTGTTGAGAAGTTCAAGGCACTTGTTGAGGCTAATGGTACGCTGGACGAGATCGAGGAGATGGGTAAGCGCAAGCTCGCTTACGAGATCAACTACATTTCCGAAGGCTACTATGTGCTGATGAAGTTCACCAGCGCCCCGGAATTCCCCGCGGAGCTGGACCGTATCCTCGGGATCACCGACGGCATCCTGCGCCGTCTGATCACCATGCGCGCGGAATAAGGAGAAGGACATGCTCAACCACATCACGATCATGGGCCGTCTCACCCGCGATCCGGAGCTGCGCATGACGCAGTCCCAGACGCAGGTCGCGTCCTTCACCCTCGCTGTCGACCGCGATTTCGGCGGCCGCGACGGCGGTGAGAAGCAGACCGATTTCATCGACTGCGTCGCGTGGCGTCAGACCGCCGAGTTCGTCGGCAAGTACTTTGCCAAGGGCCGCATGGCAGTCGTCTCCGGACGCCTGCAGAGCCGTAAATGGGAAGACCGTGACGGCAACAAGCGGACCAGCTGGGAAGTCGTCGCCGACAACGTCTACTTCGGCGAGAGCCGCCGCGACGGCGGAGATTCCGGTGAAAGCCGCAGCTATACGAGAGACTACGAAGCCCCGAAGAGCAGCCCCAAGCCGGCCTCTTCTCCCTTCGAGGATCTCGGCGGCGACGACGGCGAACTGCCGTTCTAATTAACAGAAGGAGGATACGAGCTAAAATGGCTTTCGATAAAAACAACCCCAAGACCCATAAGCGCAGAAAAGTCTGCCAGTTCTGTGTCGACAAGGCCACCTTCATCGACTACAAGGACACCGCGAAGCTCCGCCACTACCTGTCCGAGCGCGGCAAGATCCTGCCCCGCCGCACGACCGGTACCTGCGCGATGCATCAGCGCGAGCTGACCGAGGCGATCAAGCGTTCCCGCCAGATCGCTCTCCTGCCCTACGTTCTTGACTGAACTTCGGTACGCAAAACGCCCTTCCTCCTCGGAAGGGCGTTTTTGTTTTTCGTTTTCAGCGTTTGGCTTTTCGGAAAGCCGGCCGCGCGATCGTCTAATACAGGCCGCGGACGGAGACCTCGCCGAAGCGCAGGGCCTCCTCCGCGCCGTCTTCCCAGCGCACGCGCAGGGAATAGTCGTCCCCGACCGACAGCGCGCGGCCGCGGCGGCCGCCGGCGATCACCTCGCGCCCGGGGTTCAGACACAGACGGCGGTATTCCGCGAGCACCGCTCTCCCGCCGTCGGCGAGCCAGCCCGCGTACAGCGCGTCGAGCTGCGCCAGCAGCTCCGAGGCGAGGGCGTCCAGATCGACTTTCTCGCCCGTCTCGGCAAGGATCGAGCCGGCGATGGGACGCAGCTCCTCCGGAAAGGAGGGCGTGTTGGCGTTGATCCCGACGCCGACGATCACGCAGGGCCGCTCTCCGCCGAGCACGCTCTCGACGAGGATGCCGCAGATCTTTTTTCCGCCCAGGAGCACGTCGTTGGGCCACTTTATCCCGCAGGAGAGGCCGCAGACGGCCCCGACCGCGCGGCAGACCGCGACGGCGGCCACGGGGGTGAGCGTCGGCAGACGTTCCGGCTCGACGTCCGGGCGCAGCAGCACGGACAGATACAGCCCGCCCTCGGGCGAGAGGAAGCCGCGGCCGGAGCGTCCGCGCCCCGCCGTCTGGGAAGCGGCGATGACGGCCGTGCCGTCCGCGGCGCTCTCCGCGAGGCGGCGCAGGTACAGGTTGGTCGAGTCGACGCTCTCTTCCCGGAGGAGAGGCGCGGCGCGGTCAAAGAGCGCAGCGCTCACAGCAGCTCTCCCGCGAGGGTCATGAACGCGTCCATCACCGCCGGCGAGGCGGCCGTGACGACGCTGCTCTTCTCGCCGGTGCAGGGCAGGGGCCTGCCCTCGGCCGTGAGACACACGCCGCCCGCCTCCTCGACGAGGAGCGCGCCCGCGGCGTAGTCCCACAGCGAGAGGTCGAGCTCGAAGCTCAGCCCGGCGCGCCCGGCGGCCACGCTGCACAGATCCAGCTCCGCCGTGCCCTCGCGCCGCAGATCGAGGCTGTGCTCAAACACCTTCCGCGCCAGCGAAAAGGTCTTCTCCGCCAGATCGGTGCGGTAAGGCGAGGTGCCGAAGCAGACCACGGAATGCTCCAGATCGTCCGCCGCCGTATGGATCGGGCGGCCGTTGAGAAAAGCTCCCCCGCCGCGCACGGCGTGGAACAGCTCGTCGAGATAGGGGTTGTAGACCGCGGCCGCCAGCGTCTTTCCGTAGGAGGCGTAGGCCACGGCGATGCAGCTGTGGGAAAAGCCGCGCACGAAATTCATCGTCCCGTCGATGGGGTCGATGATGAAGACGTGCTCGCTGTCGAGCTTTTCCTGCTCGCCGAGCTCCTCGCAGAAGAAATGCGCCTCCGGCACGGCGGCGCGCAGCTCGCCGATGAGCTGCTCCTGCACGCGGCGGTCGTACTGGGTCACGACGTCGCGCGCCCCGGTCTTGTTTTCGGTGAGGATGTCGTGCGCCTGCAGCATCAGGACGGCGGCCCGGCGCTCGGCTTCGCACATGAGAAGGCAGATCTCGTTAACAGTCATATCAGCTGAACCATCCTTGAAAAAAGCTGAAAACAGTATATCACTTCCCCCGCGGAAAAGGAAGAGGAGGAAAGGAAAATGAAATTCGTCCCCTACGGCAAGCTCTCGAAAAAGAAAAAGCGCCGGCTCGATCTCGCGCGCCGCGGCGGCTGGGGCGGCATGAGCCCCGTCACGCGCCGCGGGGAAAACCCGAAAGCGTACAAGAGAAAAAAGATCCGGCTTTCCGAGTTCAGCGGAGAGCCGGATCTTCTTTTCCGCATCGCGGCGGTTACAAAACAAAGTCCTTTTAATGGGACAATGATTTTGCTATAATGGACGCGAGAACCGGAGAAAAGAGGCGACGAACATGGCCAGATCCCAAAAGCAGAAGCTCAAGCTGCTGTATCTGATGCAGTATCTCACGCAGCATTCCGACGAGGCGCACCCCGTCGGCGTCGCGCAGATGGCAGAGATGCTCGCCGAGAGAGGCATCCTTGCCGAGCGCAAGAGCCTTTACGCCGATCTCGAGGCGCTGCGGGAGTTCGGACTGGACATCGTACAGACGCGCGGCAAGACCGTGGGCTATTACGTCGGCACGCGGGACTTCGAGCTGCCCGAGCTCAAGCTGCTCGTCGACAGCGTGCAGTCCTCCAAGTTCATCACCCAGCGCAAGACCCTCTCCCTCATCCGCAAGATCGAGAGCCTGGCCAGCGTGCACGACGCGGCGGCCCTGCAGCGGCAGGTCTACGTCCGCAACCGCGTCAAGAGCATGAACGAGAGCGTCTACTACAACGTCGACGAGATCTCCTCGGCCATCACGGCGGACAGGAAGATCCGCTTTCTGTACTTCGAGTACACGGTGAAGAAGGAGCGGCGCTACCGCCACGACGGCGCCTTTTACGAAGTCAGCCCCTACGCGCTGATGTGGGACGACGAGAACTATTATATGCTCGCCTACGACGCGCAGACCGCGTCGATCCGCCATTACCGCGTGGACAAGATGGCGCAGATCTCAACGCTCGAGAGCTTCCGCGACGGCAAGGACGCCTTCCGGAAGGTGGACATGTCGGCCTATTCGAAAAAGGTCTTCGGCATGTTCGCCGGCGAGGCCGAGACCGTCCGCCTGCGCTTTTCCAATCACCTCGCCGGCGCGGTGATCGACCGCTTCGGCCGCGACGTGATGCTCATCCGCGAGGACGACGAGCACTTTTCCGTCTCGATCGAGGCCGTGGTCAGCCCGCAGTTCTACGCCTGGGTCTTCGGCTTCGGCGCGGAGGCGGAGATCCTCTCGCCCGCGAAGGTGCGCGAGGGGATGGCGGAGATGGCCCGCGGCGTGCTGGGCCTGTACGGGACGAGGTTTTAGTTTTTAGGCGACGGAGAGGCGGACCTGCCCCTGCGCAGGGGCAGGCGGGAGGAAAGAGGTGTTCTTATGGCCCAGCGGACGATACACTATCTCATCGGCGAGGAGCTCATCGGCATGGGCGTGCGCGACGTCGACCGCTTCCGCGTCGGCAATCTGCTGCCCGACGCGATCGAGGACCTGGTCTTCCGCGACCTGACGCACTATCAGCGCGAGGAGATGGTCGGCGGAGAAAGCAAACGCTTCTCCGACTTCGAGCGTTTTCGCCGCGAGTTCGCCCCGCTCGTCGAGACCGACGGGCTGTATCTGGGCTATTACATGCACCTCATAGAGGACGCCTGCTACCGCCGCTTCTGGAACCGGGTCCGCTTCGCGCCGCGGGACATGACGCGCGAAAACGTGGCGGTCCTGCACAACGACTACCATCTGCTGAATTTCTACATCGTCTCGCATTACGGCATCCGGGACGAGCTGGTGATGCCCGAACACTTTGAGGACGAGCCCGTCAACAGGATCTATCCCTTCCTGCTGCGGGACTTTCTCGGCGAGATGCGCGGCGACTTCACCGAGCATCCGCAGGGGACGACGCACTATCTGACCGAAACGCTGCTCGAGGAGTTTCTCGCCGGCGCGCGGGAGACCTGCCGCGAGGCGCTGCGGCGCATCCTCTCCGGCGGCGAGCCGATGGATCCGCGCGATCTGACATGGTAAGGAGAAAAACATGAACGAGCTTGCATACGTCACGCTCCGGGAACGCCCGGAGCTGAAAGAAAAGGCCGCGGCGTGGTTCAGCGGCAAATGGGGCGTGCCGGAGGAGGCGTACCTTGAGTGCATGGACGCCTATCTCGCGGGCGAGACGGAATACGGCTGGTATCTCTGCCTTGACGGCGAAGAGATCGTCGGCGGTCTGGGCGTGATCGAAAACGATTTTCACGACCGCAGGGACCTCTTCCCCAACGTCTGCGCCGTCTATACCGAGGAGGCGTACCGCGGCCGCGGCGTCGCGGGGCGGCTTCTGGACCTCGCGGTGGAGGATCAGCGCGCGCACGGCGTCAGCCCGGTCTATCTCGTCACGGACCACACGGGCTTCTACGAGCGCTACGGCTGGGAGTTCTTCTGCCTCGCGCAGGGCGACGGCGAGGACCACCCGACGAGGCTGTATATCCACCGATAGGGAGGGTCCATGAGCGTCACGATCAAAAAGATGGAGACCGACGCGGAGATCCGCGGGAAAGCTCTCGTGCACTGGCGCGCGTGGCACGAGGCATACGTCGGGCTTGTCAGCCCGGACTATCTCGACAAGCTGACGCTGGAGCGCTGTGAGAAGATGGCCTTCAGCTGGCCGGACAACACGGTCGTGGCAAAGGACGGCGAAACGGTCGTCGGCTTTGTGAGCTGGGGAGACCGCGGCGAGGAGGCCCCCGGGATCGGGGAGATCTTCGCGCTGTACGTCTCGCGCGAGTACTACGGCACGGGAGTCGCACAGCGGCTGATGGAAGCGGGGCTCGAGCAGCTCCGCGGCTATCCGGCGGTCTGCCTGTGGGTACTGAAGGAGAACGGCCGGGCGCGGCGCTTTTACGAAAAATGCGGCTTCCGCCCCGACGGGACGGAGGATTTCCATCACAACATCGCCGCCGCGGAGATACGGATGACGCTGGAGCGATAAAGCGCGGCCGCAGGGAGCACGCCCCACGCTGTATGATGAAAGAGCCGCAAGCTGTTCAGCCCGGTCGGCGTTCGTTTTCTCTTTGCGCGTGCAAAGGACGGGAGAACAGTTGTCTTTTCTGCCTGGTCGGTGTCCATTTTCTCTTTGCTCGTGCAAAGAGAAAGTGGACAAAAAGAGAAAGCACGCCAAAGGGGGGAAGATTCCGATTTCT
>JBGUZD010000086.1:0-38120 GCA_045222695.1 Candidatus Limivicinus sp. | reverse complement strand
CGTGTTCAACTTCGAGGGCGGCTGCTACGCCAAGGTCATCAACCTCGACAAGGACTCCGAGCCCGACATCTACAACGCCATCCGCCGCGACGCCCTGCTGGAGAACGTCACGGTCGACGAGGCGGGCAAGATCGACTTTGCCGACAAGAGCGTGACCGAGAACACCCGCGTGAGCTATCCGATCGAGCACATCGAGAAGATCGTCAAGCGCGTGCGCCCGATCTCCTCCGGCCCCGCGGCCAAGAACGTGATCTTCCTCTCGGCCGACGCCTTCGGCGTGCTGCCTCCCGTCTCGATCCTGACGCCGGAGCAGACCCAGTATTACTTCCTCTCCGGCTTCACCGCCAAGCTCGCGGGCACCGAGCGCGGCATCACCGAGCCCACGCCCACCTTCTCCGCCTGCTTCGGCCAGGCCTTCCTTGAGTTGCATCCCACCAAGTACGCCGAGGAGCTGGTCAAGCGCATGGAGATGAGCGGCGCGAAGGCCTACCTCGTCAACACCGGCTGGAACGGCAGCGGCAAGCGCATCTCGATCAAGGATACCCGCGGCATCATCGACGCTATCCTCGACGGCGCGATCAATTCCGCCCCGACCAAGAAGATCCACTACTTCCACTTTGAAGTGCCGACCGAGCTGCCCGGCGTCGATCCGAAGATCCTCGACCCGCGCGACACCTACGCCGACCCCTCCGTCTGGGAGGAGAAGGCGCGCGATCTCGCCGGCCGCTTCATCAAGAACTTCTCGAAGTACGAGACCAACGCGGCGGGCAAGGCCCTCGTGGCCGCCGGCCCCAAGCTCGACTGAAGCTATCCGGAAACTTAAAAAACTCCCGCAGGCTGTGCCTGCGGGAGTTTCAGATCTCAGACAAGGCTATGCGGAAAACTTCCGACGTGCAGGGGGGAGAGCGAAGAGAGGGGGCGCCGAGCCCCCTTTCTTCGTACAATCATGCAAAAACGGGAACTGTCGAATAGTTCCCGTTTTTGCGTTTCAAGCGGCCGACAAATATTGTCGGCCGCTTGAAACTCCCGCAGGCTGTGCCTGCGGGAGTTTTTTGTCCCCTTTACCATATAAACGGGATCACCATATAAACGGGATCAGGCGGTATTTCACGCGCTCGGCGTATTCCTCATAGCCCGGCAGCTCTTTTCGCAGCAGCTTCTCCTCGTTCCGGATGCGCTTGGCGATCAGCGGCAGATAGCAGAGCATCACCAGAAAGGACAGCGGCGAGTTCAGGACGAGCGGCATCGACAGGAACAGCAGCACCGAGGCGCTGTACATCGGATGGCGCACCACGCCGTAGAGGCCGTGATCGACGACGCGCTGCCCCTCCTGCACCTCCACCGTGCGGGAGAGCCAGGCGTTCTCGCGCAGCACCTCGCCCCACATGAGATAGGCCAGGAGGAACAGCACGGAAGCGGCCCAGACGGCCCAGTCCGGCAGCCGCAGCCAGCCGAAGCGGAAGTTCAGCCCCGCCAGCACAAAGGCGGCGATGAACATCAGGCCGCTGCCCAGGACGACCTCCTTCTGCTCGCCCTGCTGCTCCTTGGCGTTGAGCCGCTTTTCCAGCAGCGCCGGGTCGCGCAGCATCATCACGATCCCCGCGCCGAGCATCGGGATGAACAGCAGCGCCATCAGCAGCCAGCCGTTGGGAAAGCGCAGCGTCCCCGCGGGCAGAAAGATCAGCAGACCGAGCAGCACGACGCCCGCGAGGTACTTGACGATCGCCTGGACAAAGAGTTTTTTCGTCATCTTTTCCACTCCCTTTATTCGACCGATTTGAGCGATTCGGCCATGTCGACGGCCGCGAGATGACGGTGCATCGCCGCGTTCGTCAAAAGCGTGAAGAGCATCGTGACCGCAAAGGCCAGACAATAACTCAGGGCGCTGATGCGCACGTCGAAGCTCATGTAATCCACCACGAGCGCGCGGATGATGATATAGTGCAGGCCCTTGCCGAGAAAGAGGCCGAAAAACGCGCCGAGCACGGCGAGCAGGACGTTTTCGCGCAGGACGTAGGCCGCCGTCTCCTTTCGGTAGAAGCCCAGGACCTTGACGGTGGCGATCTCGCGCACGCGCTCCATGATGTTGATGTTCGTCAGGTTATAAAGCGTGATGAAGGCCAGCGCGCCGGAGCAGACCACGACCAGCGCGATCAGCAGGTCCATGCTGCGCATCGAGTCCTCCATCAGCTCGCGCTCCTGCCGCGTCAGGCTGACGTAGCTCACGCCCTCTTCGGCGCGCAGAGCGGCGCCGAGCGCGGCGGGGTCCTGCCCTTCTCCGCAGCGCAGCAGCGCGGCGTTGGGCCGCGCGGAAAGCGCGTCGAGATCGACGAACACGAAGTGGCGCAGATAGTTCTCGCACACGCCCGTGACGCGCAGCGTCAGCTCCTCGCCGCCGTCCGTCGTCAGCGTGAAGCTGTCGCCGACGCGCAGCGACAGCGTCTCGGCGATCTTTTTCGTCACGACCGCCTCGCCCTTCCCCGAGAAGGGCAGCTCGCCGTTTGCGTCGTGCAGGCTGATGAGGCCCTCGAGCGCCCCCGGAGCGGCGGCGATCATGCGGGTGCTCTTCTCCTTTTCGCCGAAGGCGAGCGTCACGCTCTCCTGGCGCGTGAGGGCCCAGTCGGCGCAGTCCTCCGCCCAGAGCGCGGCGGCCTCGTCGTCCGAGGCGAAGCTTTTCTCGTCGAGGTCGACCTCGAGATCGTAGAGCATGATCTCTTCATACTGGTAGGTGCTGATCCGCGCGATGGAGTCGCGCGCGCCCAGGCCCGCGACCAGCAGCGCCGTGCAGCCGCCGATGCCGAGCAGCAGCATCAGCACGCGCGCAGGGAAGCGGAAGGCGTTGCGCAGGCTGAGTCTGGTCAGGAAGGGAAGGCGCTTCCACAGGGGCGTGACGCGCTCGAGCAGGATGCGGCGGCCCTTTTTCGGCGCCTTGGGACGCATCAGCTCCGCGGGGACCTCTTGCAGCTCACGGCGGCAGACCAGATACGTCACCAGCAGCGAGCCGGGCACCGTCACCAACAGGCACAGCGCGTACATCAGAGGGCTGAAATAGAATTCCAGTTTCGCGTAATCGTAGATGATCCCGTAGGAGAACCACACGAGAAACGGGATCAGCAGCGTGCCGAGGAAATAGCCCAGCACGCAGCCGAGCAGCGCCGCGGAGCCGGCGTAGAGCAGATACTTGCTCATCGTCACCGCCGTGGAGTAGCCCATGGCCTTCATCGTGCCGATGACGGTGCGCTCCTCGCCCACCATGCGCGTCATCGTCGTGATGCACACCAGCGCCGCGACCAGCACGAAGAAGATCGGGAAGACGTCGGAGAGCGCGTCGATGATGCGGATGTCGCTGTCGAAGGTCAGATAGCCCTGGTTGCTCCCGCGGTCGAGCGCGTAGAGCTCGAGCTTGAGCATCTCGTCGGCCTCCTTCGCCGCGTCGGCGAGCTCGGCCTCGGCGTCGGCGAGCTTTTGCTCGGCCTCGGCGAAGCCCTCTTCGGCCTCGCGCACGCCGTTTTCGTACTCCGCGCGGCCCTCCTCGAGGCGGATCGCCGCCTCGTCCAGCTTCCGCTGGCCGTCCTCGAGCTCCTGCAGGTGCTTGGGGTAGGCCGCCTCGGCGGCGTTGATCTTCCCTTCGGCGGCTGCGAGCTGCGCGTAGCCGTCTTTGAGCGCGGCCTCGCCGCTCTGGAGCTCGGCGCGGCTGGCGGCCAGCTGCTGTCTTCCGGCGGCGATCTCGGCCTCCTGCGGGGCGAAGCTCGCCTCCGCGGCGGCGTAGCCCTGCCGGGCCTCGGCGAGCGCGGCGTTCTTTTCCTGAAGTCTCGCCTGCAGCGCGGGCAGCAGCAGCTCTCCGCCCGGCGCGTTCTGCGCGGCGGATATGGAATTCTGCAGCGCGGCGATCTCTCCGCCGAGGACGGCGATCTGCTCGGCATAGGGCGCCAGGGCGGCGGCCTTGTAGGCCTCCAGCGCGATCGCGCCCATCTCAAGCTCTTCCTCCCCCGCCTCCAGCTGCGCGCGGCCGGCCTCCAGCTCGGCCTGCTTCTGGTCGAGCAGGGCGCGGCTTTCCTCGATCTGCCGCCGCGCGGCGGGAAGCTGCGCCATGCCGGAGTCGAGCTTTTCGCGGCCGTCGTCGAGCTCCTGCTGTCCGCGCGCGAGCTCAGCCTCGCCGTCCTCGAGCTCCCGGAGCGCGTCGGCAAGCTGTTTTTCCGTCTCCGCGCGCTTGTCCCGGTATTCCTGTCGGGCCTCGTCCAGCTCGCGCCGGCCGTCGGCGAGCTTTTCGTCCGCCTCCGCGCGCAGACGGTGCAGACGCGCCGTGCCGAGGCTGTTTCCCAGCGCCTTGATCCGTCCTTCGATGTGCGCGTGCGCATCGTCGTATTCCTCGGAATAGATCCCGCCCGGCAGCTCGCAGAAGAGCAGCAGCTCATGATAGGCCTCGCTGTCGAAGGCCTGCGGCGTCAGCAGCACGAAGCCGTCGATCCGGCCCGAGCCGAGCGTGGTGTCGCCGCGCTCGGAGCTGATGTAGCGCGGCGAGCGGGCAAGGCCCACGATCGTAAAGCTCCCGCGCGTGAAGAGCGCGCGCGTGTCGGCGTCGTTGTCCTCGCCGAGCGTGAGCTCCGTGCCGAGATCGCTCTCGGAAAAGACGCGGTTGTCGCCCAGGCACTCCCCCGTACCGCGGGGCATGCGTCCCGCCGTCAGTTCGGGGACGTCGACGCGCTCGGTGATGCTCATGAAATGGCAAACGCTCCGAGTCCCGCCGTGTTCGACGTAGGCGTCGGCAAAAAACGCGCCCTCCGCCGCGGCGACGCCGTCCGCCTCCTCGAAGGCAGCGCGGTCGCCCTCGGTGAAACCGAGGGTGGAGAGCAGTTGAAAATCATGGAAATGCTGCTGGCGCCAATAGTCGTCGGCCGTGCGGCGCATCGCGGGGAAGGAGCTTTTCAGCCCGGCGAAAAAGCCGACGCCGAGGGCGACGATCCCGAGGATGGCGAGATAGCGCCCCAGACTGCGCCGGATGCTCCGCAGCAGCATTTTGAGGGTGCAGCGGTTCATCTTCTCACCATTCCAGTTCCTCCACCGGCGTCACGTTTTCCTGCCGCTCCTCGGAGAGGATGCTTCCGCTTTTCACGCGGATCACACGGTCGGCCATGGCGCACAGCGCCTTGTTGTGCGTGATGATGATGACGGTCATGCCCGTCTCGCGGCAGCTGTCCTGCAGCAGCTTCAGGATGGCCTTGCCCGTCTGGTAGTCCAGCGCGCCCGTCGGCTCGTCGCAGAGGAGCAGCTTGGGCCGCTTCGCCAGCGCGCGGGCGATCGCCACGCGCTGCTGCTCGCCGCCGGAGAGCTGGGAGGGGAAGTTCTGCGCGCGCTCGCGCAGCCCCACCTGCGCGAGCACCTCCGCGGCGTCCGCCGGCTCGCGGCCGAGACGGGCGGCGAGCTCGACGTTTTCCAGCGCGGTCAGGTTGGGGATGAGGTTGTAAAACTGGAACACGAAGCCCACGTCGCAGCGGCGGTACGTCGTCAGGCGTCGCTCGTCGAAGGCGGAGACCTCCTCTCCGTCGACGACGATCCTGCCCTCGGTGAGCGTGTCCATGCCGCCGAGGATGTTCAGCAGCGTGGTCTTGCCCGCGCCGGATTCGCCCACGATCACGCAGATCTCCCCGCGCGCGACGGAAAAGCTGACCTCGTGCAGCGCGGTCAGCTCCACCTCGCCGGTGTGATAGACTTTTTTCACGTTTTCAAAACGGATGAAATCCTCGCTCATGGGGCTTCTCCTCTCTTAAAGACGGTGTTATGCCGCGGGACGGAAATCGTGCTCGGCGTAGTAGTCCTGCGCCCAGCGCAGCAGGATCTCCGCGGCCTGGCCGCGCAGCTCCGCCGTCTCGGCGCCGAGCAGCACGAGGACCAGGTTGTGCGTCGTCCCGTCGCGCGTGACGGGCAGAGACACCGCGACGCAGTAGCCCGCGCGGTTGGTGCTGCCGGTCTTGAGACCGCTGACGCCGGAGAGATTGTACACCAGCGTGTTCGTGTTGGAGGTGGAATATTTCAGCGTCTTCATCGAGGCATACTGCCGCGCGGTGATCGCCGTGATCTGTCCCTGGTTCTTCAGAAGATAGGCGCAGAGCCGGAACATGTCCAGCGCGCACATCTTGTTCTGCAGCTTGGCCGTGACGGCGCTGTCGGTGTAGACGGGCAATCCGTGCGGCGTGTAGAACTTCGCGGTATGGAGCCCGAGCTCCTTCGCGCGCGCGTTCATCCGCTCGACGAAGGCCTCGGTCGAGCCCGCCGTGTGCGCGGCGAGCGAGGCCGCGGCCTCGTTGCTGGAGGCGAGGAGCATCGCCTCGATCAGCTCCTGCATCGGGACGCTGCTTCCGGCGGTCATGGCGATCATGCCGTCGGCGCTGCGGGAGATGAGCTCGGATTCGGCGGTGATCGTCACCTCGTCGGAGAAGCTGATCTCGCCGCGCTCGGCCGCCTCGCACAGCAACAGATAGCTCATCAGCTTGCTCAGGCTCGCGATCGGGAGATGGCGGCGGCTGTCGCGGGAAAAGAGGATCTCGCCCGTGTCCGCGTCGCCGAGGATCACGGCGCTGATCGCGTCGAAATAGCCCTCGCGCTCAAGCTCCTTCACGTCCGGCTCGAAGGGGCGGCCGGGATCGAGCAGCAGCGAGCCGTCTTCCCGGCGTTCGACCGTGAGGTCGAAGAGCAGCTGAACGTCCGTAAGGCTCAAATACAGGTCGTTGCTGCTGTTGCGGCGGAAGCCGTAATAACGGCGCTCGCCGCCGTCGACGAAGAGACGGCTGCGCGTAAAGTCGAGATAGACCGCGCCGCCGCGCTCGCGCACGATGACGTCGCTCTCCGGCGCGCCGGCCGGGCGGCCGGTGGCGACGGCGAAAGTATCGTCCGTCTTGCTGTATCCGAAGAGGAACTGCTTCGTCGTGCCGTTCAGAGCCTGGGACAGGTCGGAGAGCGAGAGGTAGAGGTTCCCCGGATAGGACTCCTCATAGGCGCGCACGCGGCAGTCTCCCTTCCCCTCGACCCGGACGTTCAGGTAAAAGGGCGCCGGCTCGGCGGCAAAGGCCGCGCCGGAGAGCGAGAGCAGCGCGCACAGGCAAAGCAGGAGAGCAAGCAGTCTTCGAGAGATCTTCATGCCTTTCCCTCTCTTTCTTTCAATGGATATACTTCGACAGTTTACAGTATAAACGTTTCCCGCGCTTTTCGCAAGTCGGGGCAGAAAAAGGAAGCGCCCGGCTCTTTCGAGCCGGGCGGCGCGGTCATTCCGTTCTTTTTTTCCACGCGTCGGGGAGCTGGACGAGCAGGATCGCGGCGAACATCAGCGCGCAGCCGAGGATCTCCCGCCCGCTCATCCGCTCGGAGAGCAGCAGCGCGCCGGCGAGCACGGCGAACACGGACTCGAGGCTCATCAGCAGCGAGGCCACCGTGGGATCGGTATGGCGCTGGGCGATCATCTGCAGCGTATAGCCGAGGCCGCCGGATATGAGGCCGCAGTACAGGATGGGCCAGAGCGCCGAGAGGAGCTTCGCCCATGTGGGCTGCTCGAAGAGAGCCGCCGTAAGCGCGGCGAGCAGCGCCGCCGCGGCGAACTGGATCGCCGAGAGCGCCAGCGGATCGGCGCGCGGCGCGAAGTGACCGCAGCATAGGATGTGTCCGGCGAAGAGCAGCGCGCAGACGCACACCAGCGCGTCGCCGCGCGCGAGGGTGAAGCCCTCGGTGACGCAAAGCAGATACAGCCCCGCGACGCCGAGCGCGACCGCGCCCCAGACAAGCGCGCCGTGCCGCTTCCGGAAAAGCAGCAGCTCCAGGATCGGGACGAGCAGCATGTACATCGCCGTGATGAAGCCGGCCTTTCCCGCCGTCGTATAGAAAACGCCCGTTTGCTGAAAGAGACTGGCCGCGCCGAGGAAGACCCCGCAGCAGAGGCCGCCGAGCAGCGTCCCGCGCCGCTTTTCGCGCTCCTGCTCCGGATCGGAGGCGTCCCGCCCCGCGCGGCGGCGCTTCAGGAAAAAGGCGGGGATCCCGACGGCGGCCGCGGAGAGCGCCATGCGCGCGGCGACGAAGGAAAAGGGCTCGATCGCGCCGCGGCCCGCCCGCTGAAAGGCGAAGGCCGTGCCCCAGATCATCGCCGTGAAAAGCAGGAGCAGACTGCCGAGCGCTTGTTTGTTTTTCATCTCTCCCGCCTCCCTTCCGCCGTGGATCCGGCGGCTACTTTTCCGCGAAAAAGTCCCGTTTGTTAAAGAGCGCCGTCATGAAGCGCCAGGCGGCCTTTCCGGTCGTGAGCCACTCGATGTGCGCGTTGTTCTTCGTGTTTGCGAGCATGCCCTTTACCAGATGCGCGGCCACGACGTCGGGATAGTCGCCGAGAATGTTGTAGACCTTCTTCGTCTTCTCCGGCAGGGAGATGCTCTCCTTGCCGCCCAGAGCCTTGACGGTGAAATCCGTGATCATGATGCCCGGGGAAAGGCGGCCGGCCCTGACCTTGCCGCCGCGCTCGGCGAGCTCTTTGGCAAAGGCCTGCGTGAAATGCGTCACGGCGCGCTTAGAGGTGCCGTAGAGGTTGAGGCCCAGCATCATCGCGTCGTTGCTGCCGTAGCCCTCGATGTTGTAGATGAAGCCGCCCTCCGGCTGCTTTTCCATCTGCAGGGCCGCGGCGCGGCTGCCGAGGATCGCGCCGCGCAGGTCGATATCGAGCACCGCGTCGATCTCCTCCTCGCTGAGCTCCCAGACCGCCTTCATGGGCTGGTTGACGCCGGCGTTGTTGATCCAGATGTTGATTTGGCCGAAGCGCTCCGAGGCGAAGGCCGCGAGCGCGAGCAGATCGCCGCCCGAGGCGACGCTGCCGGAAAAGCCCTCGACCGCGCCCGCGCCGGGAAGTTCGAGCAGTTCCTCCTTCGCCCTGTCGAGGCGCTGGGGATTCACGCCGTTGATGACGAGGTTCCAGCCGTTCTGCCGGAACAGCCTGGCCATCTCGAAGCCGAGGCCGCGGGTGGAGCCTGTGATGACGACTGTTTTCATGGGTGTTTCCTCCGAATATATGAATTGATCGCGCCGTTCCCATGACAGTATAGCACAGTTTCCGCCGCGGCACAATCTTGTCCCGGGCATATATGGCGGACGCCCCGCTTGAAAAAGCGGGGCGCCGACTGTTTTTTTCAGTTGTTCTCCGGCTTCATCGTCGGGAACGATAGAAGCATTAAATAAATGCATATTAACTGTGTTTTTTCTATTAACTATCTTGAGCATATACGAGAAGATACTAATTCCCTATTATCATCAACTAAACATAAAAGCAACCAATTCATCGACGCTGTCAACCTCAAGATTTTTGGGGTCTCTATCTGGGTCGTGAGTACTGTATTTGGGAACCTTATAGATGTGATAACTATCGTTAATGCTGATTTCTTTTCCTTTGCTCTCATATGCCAACAATGAAAGCGTTTCAATCCAGTTCTCTGCTTTGTCCTCAACATTCGTGGGGTAAAACATCATATAGATGTAATCATCATTTTCAGCATAAATCTTATAGACACACAAATTCTCTTCAGAACCTGGCGTATATTCTACCCGATAATCATTTAGCTTTTCAACAGTAGAAAACCCAACATTAAGTAATTTCCCTACCGAATCAGTATAGGGCTCGAAAAAGTCCTTGTATAGTTGAGTTGTTTCAATAGTTCTTTGCTCTTCAGTCGGAGCAGACACCTCAGTCGGAATAGGTGCTTCGGTCTGACCAGGTGCCTCCGTCGGAGCAGGTGTCTCCGTCGGAGCAGGTGTCTCCGTCTGTACGGGCATCTCTGCCTCTGTGGGTGCTCCTGTCTGCTTTGGCATGATAATGATGCTAATTACAAAAAGGGCAAAACACACCGCAAGAGCAAGCCCTGCTTTCTTCTTAGGCTGTTTCTTTACCGCCTTTATTATGATAAGAATAAGCGAAACGACAGCGCCAGCCAAACCAATCAGAAAAAGTATTACAGCTAAACCAGTCATATACTTTTCCTCCTTTTCTGTTCTGTAGATTTCAGATTGAGGTTATTCTACCACATATCACCATTTCCCGCAATGACGGAATAGGGTTTTAATAAAACGCTTGACTCGGATCTTCAAACTGTGGCAGAAAAAAAGCCGCCGCCCTGCCGTTTGGCAGGGCGGTGAATGGATTGTTCAGTTGTTCTCCGGCTTCATCGTGGGGAAGAGCAGCACGTCGCGGATGGAGGGCGAGTCGGTCAACAGCATGACCAGGCGGTCGATGCCGTAGCCGATGCCGCCCGTGGGGGGCATGCCGATCTCGAGGGCGTTGAGGAAGTCCTCGTCGGTGTGGTTGGCCTCGGCGTCGCCCGCGGCCGCCAGCGCGTCCTGCGCGGCGAAGCGCGCGCGCTGGTCGATGGGGTCGTTGAGCTCGCTGTAGGCGTTGCACATCTCCCAGCCGTTGATATACAGCTCGAAGCGCTCGACCTTGCGGGGATCGTCCGGCTTTTTCTTCGTCAGCGGAGAGATCTCGATGGGGTGATCCATGATGAAGGTGGGCTGGATCATCTTGTCCTCGCAGAACTCGTCGAAGAACAGGTTGACGATGTCACCCTTCTTGTGCCGCTTCTCGTATTCGATCCCGCGCGCGTCGGCGACGGCCCTGGCTTCCTCGTCGCTGCTCACCGCGTCGAAGTCGATCCCCGTCTCCTCGCGGATGGCCTCGACCATGGTCAGACGGCGGAAGGGCTTGCCCATGTCGATCTCGCGCTCGCCGTAGCGGATCACGGCGGAGCCGCACACGGTCTCGGCCAGATGGCGGAACAGGGACTCGGTCAGCTCCATCATGCCGTGGTAGTCCGTATAGGCCTGATAGAGCTCCATGAGCGTGAATTCCGGATTATGCTTGGTGTCGAGGCCCTCGTTGCGGAACACGCGGCCGATCTCGTAGACGCGCTCGAGCCCGCCGACGATCAGCCTCTTGAGATAGAGCTCGAGCGAGATGCGCAGCTTCACGTCCACGTCCAGCGCGTTGTAGTGCGTCTCAAAGGGACGCGCCGCGGCGCCGCCGGCGTTCGAGACCAGCATGGGGGTCTCGACCTCCATAAAGCCCCGCGCGTCGAGGAAACGGCGGATCTCGCTGATGATCTGCGAGCGCTTGATGAAGGTATCCCGCACGTCGGGATTGACGATCAGATCGACGTAGCGCTGGCGGTAGCGCAGGTCCGTGTCGGTCAGACCGTGGAACTTCTCGGGCAGGGGCTTGAGAGACTTCGACAGCAGCGTCAGGGACGCGGCGTGGATCGTGGTCTCGCCGGTCTTGGTGCGGAACACAAAGCCCTTCACGCCCACGATATCGCCGATATCCAGCTTCTTGAAGCCGGCGTAGTCCTCCTCGCCGAGCGAGTCGCGCGAGACGTAGCACTGGATCAGGCCCTCGCGGTCCTGGATCTTGCAGAACGAGGCCTTGCCCATGACGCGTTTGACCATCAGCCGTCCGGCGACGGACACATCCTTGCCCTCGAGAGAGTCAAAGCTCTCGAGCACGTCGCGGCTGTGATGGCTTACATCGTATTTCGTGATCGCAAAGGGGTCCTTCCCCGCCTGCTGCAGCGCGGCGAGCTTGTCGCGGCGCACCTGCAGGATCTCGGAGAGCTCCTTTTCCGAAATGCTCGGCATCGTTTCTTCGTTCATGGCTTACCTCGTGTAATGATCTTGAAATGATCAGTCGTTGCTGACCGAAAGGATCTCGTACTTGAAAACGCCCGCCGGCGCGTTGACCAGAACGGTCTCGCCCTTGCGGCGGCCCTTCAGGGCCTGGAAGAGCGGCGAATCGTCGGAGATGCGTCCCTCCCGGGGATTGGCCTCCTGCGAGCCGACGATCTCATACTCGGCCTCAAAGTCGTCCTCGAGGTCGCGCACGCGCACGACGCTGCCGAGCGTGACCGCGTCCTTGGGGACGTCGGTCTCGAGATTGTCCACGATCACGGCGTTCTCGATCAGGATCTTCAGCTCCTCGATCTTGGAGTAAAGCTTGCCCTGCTCGGTCTTGGCCTCGTCGTATTCGCTGTTCTCGGACAGATCGCCGAAGCTGCGCGCTTCCTTGATCAGCTCTGCGACTTCCTTTTCCCGGACCGTCTCGAGATAACGCAGCTCCTCCTTGATGGAGTCGAGACGTTCCTGGCTCATTTTGAATCTGTTGGAAATAGGATCCGGCATTACTGTTTCCTCCCTGGTAATACTGCGAAAGCTGAAATAAAGCTGCCTTATTATAATGATTTGCCCCCGCGCTGTCAACAGCGTTTTGGCACTTGTTTTCTCAGGCGGTGCTCTTGCTGAGGTAGGTCAGCGCCGCCATCAGCTGTTCGTCGCTCGAAACGCTGGCCGTGCCCTGCTCGCCGCCGGTGGTGCCCTGGGTGGTGCCGGCGGTGCTGGGATCGCTGTTGTAAAGGATCATGTCCGGCACGACGCCGCCCTGGGTGCTGATATCCACGCGGTTGGGGGTGAGATAGCTCTTTGTGGACAGGCGGATGGCGCTGCCGTCGGAGAGCTCGATGGTCTCCTGGTCGCGGGTGCTGCCGGTGGTCGTTTCGCCGAAGAGCGTGGCCCACTGGTATTCCTGCATGCAGGCGGCGAAGACCTCGGCCTCGGCGTAGGTCTCGCTGTTGATGAGGACGACCATGGGAAGCTGGATGCACATGCTGTCCGAACGGGCCTCCTCTTCGTTGCCCTTGCGGTCGGCGGTGTAGAAGAGCGTGCCCGCGGGCAGCAGGTAGTCGAGCAGCTTCTGCGTCTCGCCCGCAAGGCCTCCCGCGTTGCCGCGCAGGTCGATGCACAGCGCGACGATGTTCTGGTCAAGCAGCTTTTCGATCGCGTCGATGGCCTCGTCCGCGCTGCCCGCCTCGAAGTTGTAGATCTGCACATAGCCCGCGTCCGTCTTTTCCTTGCGGTAGTTGACGGCTTTTTCGTGTGTGCGCGTGCAGTCGACCTCCAGGGTGCTGCCGCCCGAGACGCCGAGTGTGAACACGCCGTTGAGCTTGGAACGGATCAGCGTTCTGGCCTGGTCCTCGCTGAGATTGCGGATGCTCTCGCCGTCCACGTCCGTCAGGATCATGCCGGCGGAAACGCCCGCCTCCGCCGCGGCGGAGCCGGGGTTGACGGAGATCACGCGGAAATAGCCGTTCTCCTCCTTGGAGATCGACATGCCGATGCCGGAGTATTCGTTGGCCGAGGAGAGCTTGTAGCTCTTATACTCGTCGGGCGACATGAAATAACTCCACTTGTCGCCCAGGCCCGCGATCATCGCCGACGCGGCGGACTGGCCCATCCGGCTGCGGTCGGCCTCGTCGATGTAGTGCTCCTGCACGGCGTCCTTGATCTCGATATAGCGCATCGCCTCGTCGTAGTCCTCTTTGCCGCCGACCTTTTCGAGCATCTTCGAGCGGGTCATCCAGAAGGTGCCGCCGCCGACGAGCAGGATAAGGATCAAAACGACCTTGAGCGGGATGCCGATATTGAACAGGCGCGATATGAACCTGCCGATCGCGGCGAGGAAACGCCCAAAAAACTTTTTCATCCGCATGTCTCCTTTCGGGGATTTCAAAACGCACTTACCGGACAGGCGCTTTCGCGTCTGTCCGGTCATGCCGTATGTTTCACGTCATAGACTCAGGCGTCGGGAGCGTAGGTCAGGAAGCTCTCGAAGCGCCAGTTGAAGTCGGTCGGTCCGGAGGAGTTCCGGATCTCAAAATGCAGGTGCGGGCCGGTGGATACGCCGGTCGAGCCGACGGCGCCGATGGTCTCGCCCTGAGAGACGGACTGGCCGTAGCTCACGTAAATGGCCGAGAGATGGCCGTAGAGCGTGTAGTAATGGTCGCCGTTGACAAAGCCGTGGTCGATCATGACGCAGTTGCCGTAGCCGCCGTTATCCCCGGCGAGGATGACCGTGCCGCTGTCGGAGGCCCAGACGGCGTCGCCGTACTGGCAGCCGACGTCCATGCCGGAATGATATTTATACACGCCGGAGATGGGGTGGATGCGGCCGCCGACGCGGCTGGTGATATAGGTGCAGGCGCAGGGCCAGATAAAGTTGCCGCTGGCGATGGGGCCGTCGGAGTAATAGCCTCCTCCGCCGCCTTCGCCGCCCGCGGCCGCTGCCGCGGCCGCAGCCGCCTCTTCCTCGCGGCGCCTCTGTTCCTCGAGCTCCGCGATCTTTTTCTCGATCAGCTCCTCGGCGTCTTTCTGAGCCTGTTCGAGCTCGGCAAGCTCCTCGGAATATGTGTCGATATCGCCCTTGATCTTCTCAAGCAGCTCCGCCGCCTCGTTGATCTCGGCCTCGATGCGCACCTTCTCGGTGTTGAGCTCTTCCTTCTTGGCCTCGAGCGTGGTCTTGTACTGCTCGTAATCGGCCTTGACGCGCTCGGTGTTCTCGCGCGCGGCGATGTAGGCGTCCTCGAGCAGCTTGTCGCTTTCCATGATCTCGCCGATGTCGTCGATCGCGGTCAGGAACTCGCCGAGGCTGTTGGCGTTGAGGAGCATCGCCAGGAAGTCCGCCTGGCCGTTCTCCTCCATCGCGCGCACGCGTCTGCGGTAGCGCTCGAGCTGTTCGAGCTCCTTCGCCTTGGCGGCGTCGACCTCGCGCGCCTTCTGCGCGATCAGCTCGTTGTAGAGCGCGATCTGCTCGGCGTTGATGTTCAGCTGCTCGTACAGGTAGTCGTTGCGCTCGTCGAGCGCCTTTTTCTGTTCGAGCACGCCCGCCTGCTTCTCCTCGAGCTCGTCCACGACGGCCTGCTTCTCCTCCACCTTTTCCTCGATGGCTTCCTTTTTGCGCTCAAGCTCGTCGATCTCCGCCTGCGTGACGGCGAAGACCGGCGCGGGCAGGGCGCAGAAAACGAGCACGAAGGCCAGGAAGGCGGCAAGCGCCGCGGAAAACCGCTTTGTCTGTCTCTGTTTCATCATAGAAAGTCCCTCTTGTCATCACGCCCCGCCGATCATGCCGAAAGGCCGGTCGGCGCGGCGCGGTTTGGATGGATCAGCCGAAGAAGTACGCGGAGGGGTCGACATTCTGGCCGTCGACGAAGACTTCCAGGTGGCAATGGGTGCCGGTAGCCATGCCGGTCGCGCCCAGATAGCCGATCGTCTCGCCCTGTCCGACCGTCATGCCTTCGTACACGGCCGTGCCGGACATGTGGGCGTACAGGGTCTGGATGCCGTTGCCGTGATCGACGATGATATAGTTGCCGTAGCCGTTGTTGTAGCCCACGGTCGTCACGACGCCGCCGTCGCAGGCGACGATGTCGCCGCCGTCATGGCCGTAGCCGTCGATATCCATGCCGTAGTGCATGCGTCCCACCTCGCCGGTGATCGGATGGACGCGCTGGCCGTATTCGCTGCTGACGCTGTAGCAGCCCGGCACGGGCCACATCAGCGTGCCGCTGGCGCCGGTGAAGGTGATGTAGGACTGGCCGTCGCTGCCGCTGTCGATCGAGAGCGTGCCGTCGCTGGCGTTGACGCCCATCGAAGCGAGGTAGGCCGCGTAGAGCTGGGCGATCTTCTCGTCGATCGCCGCGTCCGCGGTCTGGATCGCGGCCAGGGCCGCCTCGTATTCGGAGGCGTTCTGTTCGATCTCCTCGGCCAGCTTTTCCATCAGCGTCTCGGTCTCGCGCATCGCGTTCTCCAGCAGGGTCTGCTCGCCTTCGAGCTCGGTCATCGTGGCCTCGTAGCTCGCCTTCTCGGCCTCGTACTCGGCCTGGATGCGCTCGTGCTCCTCGCGGGCGGCGATGTACTGCTCCTCGAGGCGCTTGTCGCTCTCCATGATGTCACGGATGTCGTCGATGCCTGCCAGCAGGCTGCTGAGGCTGTCGGAATGGAGGATGATGGAGAGGATGTTGTAGCCTCCGTTCTCCTCCATGGCGCGCACACGGGCGCGATAGCGCTCCAGCTGCTGGTCCTCCAGCGCCTTGGCCGCTTCGACCTCCTGCCGCTTGTCCTCGATCAGGCCGCGGTAGATCTCGATCTGTTCGTCGGTCAGGGCGATCTGCTCGCGCAGATAGCTGTCGCGCTCGTCATAGGCGGCCTTCTGCTCGATCAGCGCGGCCTGCCCTTCCTCGAGCTCCTCGATCGTTTTCTTGCTCTGCTCGGCCTTTTCGGCAAGCTCCTCCTTGCGCGCCTGCAGCTCTTCGAGACTGCCCTGCGTGTTGACGGAGAAGTCCTCCTCGCCGTCGGCGAAGACGCTGGCCGGCAGCAGACCGACGACCAGGCCGACGAGCATCAGCACCGCCAGCAGGATCGCGATCGCGGAAATGATCTTCTTGTTGTTCACTGTGGTATCCTCCGTTTCCGGCGGCGGAGGCCGCCGGCGCGCTTAAACGTCGAGATAGTTGCGGATGGCGTTCACGCCGCCGAAGGCGCCGATGAAGACGCCGATCGCCATGTAGGCGATGAACAGCGGCAGGGCGATCTGGTCAAAGGGCAGGATCGGCAGGAAGCTGCCCGCCACCGAGCCCACGACCTTCTTCGTCAGCAGCTCGTAGACGCCCCACTCGGCCAGGAAGCCCAGGCCGCCGCCGAGGATGCCGAGGACGAGGCCCTCGACGATGAAGGGCAGGCGGATAAAGGCGTTGGAGGCGCCGACCATCTTCATGATCGCGATCTCCTCGCGCCGGCCGAAGGTGGCCAGCTTGATGGTGTTGGACATGATGAAGATCGACACGAACACCAGCATCGCGATCAGCGCGAGGGAGACGACGCTCACGACGTTGCGGATCGTGATGAAGGTCTTGGCGTAATCCAGATGCGCCTTGACCTTGGCGATGCCCTCGATGCTCTCAAGGGCGGACTTGGTGTCGGCCATCTGGGAGATGTCGGTCAGGTGGATGACGTAGCGGTCGCGCAAGACCTCGGTGTCGAGCCCCTCGGCCAGATCGGAGGAGTAGTTCTCCATGAAGGTGTCGAAGGCCTGGCCGCGGGTGACGAACTCCGCCGAGCTGATGTTGTCGATCTGCTCGATCTGCGCCTGCAGCGCGCGGGCGGAATCCTCGGTGTAGTTCTCGTCGACGAAGGCGACGACCTCGTTCTGGTTCTCCAGGCTCTTGATGAGCCGGTCGATGTTCTTGCTCAGCAGCGTCACGCTGCCCATGATGATCAGGCACGCCATGATGATCGTGACCGTCGCGAAGGACATGAAGCCGTGCGTGCCGATGCTTCTGAAGCCCTCGCGGATCAGGTAGCCGCTTCTATTCAATCTCATAGTCGAAATACCCGCCTTTTCCGTCGCTGATCACGTGGCCGTTGTCGATGGCGATGACGCGCTTGCCCAGCGCGTTGACCAGCTCCTTCTCATGCGTGACCACGAGGATCGTGGTACCCATGTCGTTGATCTTCTCGAAGAGCAGCATCAGCTCGAGGCTGCGTACCGGGTCAAGGTTGCCGGTGGGCTCGTCCGCGACGATCATGCGCGGATTGTTCACCAGCGCTCTGGCGATGGCGACGCGCTGCTGCTCGCCGCCGGAGAGCTCGTCGGGCATGCGCTTCTCGCGGCCGGAAAGACCGACGAGGTCGAGCACGTAGGGCACGCGCTCGCGGATCTCCCTTCTTCTGGCGCCGACGACGCGCATGGCGAAGGCCACGTTGTCGTAGACGTTCATGTTTTCGATCAGCCGGTAGTCCTGGAAGACGACGCCGAGCGTCCTTCTGACCTTCGGCAGCTTGCGCCGCTTGATCTTGCGCATGTCGAAGTCATTGACGACGATCTTTCCGCTCTTGGCGCGGATCTCGCCGGTGATGAGCTTCATCAGCGTGGTCTTGCCCGAGCCGGAGGGGCCGACGAGAAAGACGAATTCGCCCTCGTCGATCGAGAAGCTGACGTTGTCGAGCGCCTCGGTCCCGCTCTGATAGACCATGGTCACGTTTTTCATTTCAACCATGTGGTTATTTCCTCCCGTTGCGGTTGCTTGCCGTAAATGGACCGATCAATACCTGCCGGCGTTGATCGAGTCGAGATATTTCTTGACCATCATCGCGACCTTGAAGACGATCGCATGGTCGAATTCGCGCAGATCCAGCCCGGTCAGCTTCTTGATCTTTTCCAGGCGGTAGACCAGCGTGTCGCGGTGGACGTAAAGCTTGCGCGAGGTCTCGGAGACGTTGAGGTTGTTCTCGAAGAACTTGTTGATCGTCTCGAGCGTGTCCTCGTCGAGCGTTTCGATGGGGTTCTTTTTGAAGACCTCGTTGAGGAACATCTCGCACAGCGTCGTGGGAAGCTGATAGATGATGCGCCCGAGGCCGAGGCTCTCGTAGCAGATGACGGTCTTTCCCTCTTCAAAGACCTTGCCCACGTCGATGGCGACCTGGGCCTCCTTGTAGCGGTCGGCCAGCTCGCGCAGATGGTGGGCGTTGGTGGAGATGCCGATCACGCAGCGCACGCCGAGCTCGTCCCGCAGCGTCTTTTCGATAAGGTGGGCGGCCTTGCGCGCTTCCTCGCTGTCCTCCGCGTGGGGGACGGCCTTGATGACGGCGATGTCCGATTCGTTGATATTGATGACGAAGTCGTTCTGCTTGTCGGGGAAAAGACGCTGGACGACCTCGACCGCGGCGCCGTCGGTGTTCTCGTTCTGGCGGATCAGGATCACGCTGCGGACCTCGTCGGTGACGAAGTGCAGCTCCTTGGCGCGGACGTACACGTCGCCCGGCAGGATGTTGTCCGAGATGATGTTCTTGACGAAGGCGGCCTTGTTGTGCTTTTCCTCGTAGTTGTTCTTCGCCTCGTTGAAGGCGACCGAGGCCATCGTGCAGATCATCTTCGCGTTCTGATCGGTCCCCTCGACGAAGGTGACGAACTCGGTCCTGCCGCTGCCGGAGCTCAGGGGAAAATAGGTCCGGTTCGCGGTGGTGAAGACCTGGGCTGCGTTTTCGATCTCGTAAAGGCGGAAATCGTCGAGCCGCGAGCCGATGATCGCCAGCTCGCTGCTGGCCACGACGAAGCCCTGATCGTCGATCACGCCGATGGGTCTGTCGAGCGCGTCCCTCATCTGGATGATGACGTTTTGAAAAATCCTGCTGGACATCTTTCTTCCTCCCAAATATATGGCAAAATAACCATACCTTCTCAATCTATCTGTGAGGCATCATACCGCATTTTTATGGTATTTTCAATAGAAAGTAACAGGATTTTTTGTTAATTTTTAAGAATATGTAGATCAAACGATCAAAAACGGGGCTGAAAACTTGTGATTTTTTGACTATCTCACCATAAACACTCTGCACAAATCTTCTTCTCCGAGCGCGGCGATCCCGCCCTCGGGGAGCTCCTCCGGCAGGCGCAGCGCGCCGATCGAAAGCCTTTTGAGCGCCGTCACGGGCTTGCCGCGCGAGGCGAGCATGCGCTTGACCTGATGGTATTTGCCCTCCGTCACCGTGACGAGGCAGCGCCCCGGGCCCAGGATCTCCAGCCGCGCGGGGCGGCATTTCGTCCCGTCGCCCAGCACGAGGCCCTCGGCAAAGGCGGCGGCGTCCGTCTCGTCGGGCGTTCCCTCGACGGAAGCATCATACATTTTTTCGACTGCGAATTTGGGCGAAATCACACGGTGGGCAAAATCGCCGTCGTCCGTCAGGAGCAGCAGGCCGCGCGTGTCGCGGTCGAGACGGCCCACGGGAAAGAGCCCCATGCGCCGCAGCTCCTCCGGCAGGAGGTCCAGCACGGTCTTCTGCCGCCGGTCCTCCGTCGCCGTTAGGACGCCGGCGGGCTTGTTCATCATGTAATAATGATGCTCCGTCCAGACGAGCCTTTCCCCGTCGAGCGTCACGGCGGAAGCGAGAGGATCGAGCTTCGTCTCCGGGGCGGAGACGGCCTCGCCGTCGACGCGCACGCGCCCCGAGCGGATGATGCGCCTGCACTCGCTGCGCGGCGCGATGCCGAGATCGCAGAGGTATTTATCCAGCCGGATCCTGTCCACAGCGCTTCTCACCTCCCGTGAAAATCGCCGCTATTCTATCATATCCGGGCGGAAAAATGAATAGCTTGGGGGTGAGGTGAGGGAATTGTTTGAAAACTGTTCACATTCTTCCGTACGCCGCTTCCCCGCCGCGGCGCCCGCGGCGGCGCTCCTTTTCGCGCTCGCCGCGGCGCTTTTCGCGCTTGCCGCGCCCGCTCCGTCTCTCCGGAGCACGGAGGGACGCTGCGCTTATCTCGCCTCGCTCGGCCTCCGGGCGGATCCGGCCAGCGAGGAGCTGCGGCCGGTCGCGCTGCCCGCGCGCTTCGACGCCCTTCTGGAGGACTACAACGCCCTGCAGCTCTCGCAGGGCTTCGACCTGCGCGCGGCGGCGGGGCGGACCTGCCTCTGCTGCAGCTACGATCTCGTCGGCTTTCCCGATTGGGACGGGCGCGTGATCGCGACGCTCTACCTGTTCCGCGGCCGCGTGATCGGCGGAGACGTCCACACGGCGGCCGTCGACGGCTTCATGCGCCCGCTGCGCTGAGAGGGCGTTTTTCATCTTGTAATCCTGTACAAAAAAGGGCCGGATACTTCTACGAAAATAACGAAAATCTCCCTTTGCGTTGACAGTGTTTTTCCATATTGGTAAAATGTATAAGGACTATTCTGCGCTTCCATCGGCAAACACCGCACAAAACGATGAAATGAGGGGATTATTGAGTGAGAGATCTGAAGTACCTGCAGTATTTCGAGGATCTGCTGCAGCAGGCAGACAACGCGCTCGTCGAGCAGGCCAGGGCGGACGGAAAAGTCATGGTCGCCTACACCTGCGAGAATGTGCCCGAGCCCCTGCTGAACCTCGACCGCGCCGTTTCGATCCGCCTGAGCGCGCCGAACACCGGCTCGATCGACATCGCGACCTATTACATGACCAACCTTCTCTGCGAGCCCAGCCGCGCGCTGCTCGAGCGCGCGATCGAGGGCGGCTTCAACTTCGCCGACTGCGTCATCACGCCCGACGGCTGCACGATGATGAACCGCTGCGTCGAGAACATGGAGCTGCTCAAATCCATGGGCAAGGACAACCCGAACTTCTTCCACGAGTACATGGAGATCGCCTTCAAGAACACCGACAGCGACGTGGATCTGGCCGTGCTGCAGTGCACGAACCACGTGCTGACGCCGCTGAAGGAGAAATACGGCATCGACGTCTCCGACGCCGCGATCCGCAAGGCCGTCGAGGAACACAACCGCGTCTGCCGCGTGATCCGCGCGATCAGCGAGTTCCGCAAGGAGGAACATCCCCGCATCACGGGCTATGAGTTCCACGTGCTCTGCCTCGCCACCTACGTCTGCCCGAAGTACCTTATCATCGACAAGCTCGAGGAGACGCTCGAGGAGATCTCCCATCGCGAGCCCGACGACAAGAAGTGGCGCGCCCGCGTGCTGGTCGTCGGCTCCGAGACGGACGACTCCGGCTTCATCAAGCTCATCGAGGAGCAGGGCGCCTTCGTCTGCTGCGACCGTTTCTGCTTCGGCTCCTACCCGGGGCGCGTGCCGATCGAGCTCAACGACGAGGAGGACGCGCTGCGCCAGGTCTGCCGCCACTACATCCGCAACTGCCACTGCCCGCGCATGATGAGCATGGACAAGGTCTACGGCCGCAAGCAGTACGTCGCGGATCTGGCGAAGGAGTACCGCGCCGACGGCGTGATCTACAATCAGGTCAAATTCTGCGACCCCTGGGCCTATGAGCGCACGCTCGGCTCGTCGATGCTGCACAAGGACTTCGGCTATCCGGTCCTGTCGGTCGACAGGCCCTACAACGTCGCCTCCTCCGTCGGCCAGCTGCGCACCCGCGTGCAGGCCTTCGTCGAGAGCGTCGAGATCAAGAAGATCCAGGGAGGTGGAAAGGCATGAAAACGGTAGAAACGATCTTCAATCCCAACAAGCGCGTCGGCGAGGAGTCTCCCGGCAAGATCTACAGCGAAAAGCTCAAGGTCCGCGCCCGCCGCGAGTGGCGCGGCGTGAAGGACACCTTCTACGATTACACCCGCTGGCTCTACCTGCTGTCCGTTCTCGGCCGCTTCATCATGGTCCCGCGCAACGTCAAGGGCTTCCTCCGCTACCGCTGGATGATGAGCTATCTCTTCGTCCCGCACGGCATGGACAAGTTCACGATCGGTCTGCGCGACGAGGCGCTGCGTCTGGCCCACACCTCCTTCAACTTCGTCATCGCCGACGTCACCCAGGCCATCGCCAACTGCTTCCGCGGCGACCGCCGCGTCGGCAACGACAAGGCCTACTCCGACAAGTGCGTCATCACCGACGAGAACTCGATGGTCACCTTCATGATGGGCTTCGACAAGGAGAAGGTCCACACGATCCTGCGCGAGGTGCCCACGATGTTCGCCTCGAACATCTTCCACCAGTTCAACGTCATGCACTATCTCGACGTGGCCCAGGAATACGGCATCTCCGGCGACGTCTGCCCGATGCCCGAGGCCGAGGCCGGCATCTCCATCGACGACGACTTCTGCGTGCTCGGCTGCTGCGCGGTGCAGAACAACACCACCTGCGACGGCTCGCTGATGGGCAACGGCATCATCGCCAAGCGCCTCGAGCGCGAGTACGGCATTCCCACCTTCCAGCTCGCCACGCCGCTGCGCCACAAGGAGCCCGACGTGCTCGAGTACGCCGCCACCGAGATCAAAAAGGCCATCGCCTTCGTCGAGGAGCACACCGGCGAGAAGTGGGACTGGGATATGTACTTCGCCGCCGCCAAGCGCGTGAACTACGCCACGAAGTGCCGCATCGCGCAGATGGAGATCAACTCCACCCCGTATCCGCAGTTCTTCGGCGCGGCCTTCTCGCTGTACAACGACACCAACTACATGGGCAACTCCGGCCGCGATCCCGAATTCATCAAGATCGACCGCAAGCTGCTCGAGCTGGCAGAGCGCGGCTACAAGGCCAAGCGCATGTACGCCAAGGAGTACCGCCACCGCGCGATCATCTGGGGCGTGCAGCCGCAGTACGTCATCGACCAGCTTTACTGGCTGCTCCAGTGCTGGGGCATCGTGCCGCTGACCGACATGCTCTCCGTCATCAACACCGACATGATCGCCGAGGACGACACGCCCGAGAACCGCGAGCAGGCCTACCGCGACATGGCCATGCTGAACATGGAGATGATCATGCGCAACCACACCCACGGCGGCTACAAGGTGCTGCTCGACGACCTCTGGGAGCTCTGCGAGCAGATGAACGCCGACCTCGTCATGATGTGGGAGCACATGTCCTGCAAGGCGCTCACCGGCATGCACGGCATGTTCGAGGAGCAGGGCCGCGAGCGCGGCATCCACGTCATGTGGGTCAGCCACGACCTGTGCGATCCGCGCGTGTTCACCCGTCAGGCCATCCGCGACCAGGTCAACAAGTACATGCGCACGGTCTTCCGTGAGGAGCCGCTCGACCCGTCGCTGGAGATCATCCCCGACAACGAGGCATACTGATAGGAGGATCGGAAAATGTGTAAGTGCAACTGCAGGATCTGCAAGGCCCTCGGCAAGCTGCTTCTCAAGCTGCTGGCCGTCGTGCTGGGCTTCTTCGTCGTGACCTTCACGATGTATATCTTCAATCTGGATATGAAGCTGATGGCCGTCATCGCCCCCTGGCTGGAGAAGTGGTACGACCATCTCGAGCACAATCAGTATATCTGAATATCTGTCACAGCAGCAAAAACAGCGGCTTGTCCCTTGCCGGGACAAGCCGCTGTTTCATATCGATTCAGTCCGTGATCGCGCGCTTTCGGATCTCCTCGGCCCACTGCACCGAATAGTCGGGCAGCAGATGCTCGCCGTCCGCGGCGACATAGCTCAGAAGATAGCCGTTCTCGTCGCAGAAGGGCTCGTTGCAGTCCACATAGTAGAGGTAATCGTAACGCTCCGTCAGCTCGAGCAGACCGGCGTTCACACGCTCGAGGTTGTCCAGGGACAGATCGCCCCAGCTGACGCGCTCGGCCGCGTGCATCACCGCGTGGATGATCATGCGGGCGTCCGGCTGCAGCTCGTGCACGCGGCGCACGACGTAGTCGAACTGATCCATCAGACCGCCGTAGGGATAGCCGCACTCGTTGAAGCCGAGGATGATGTAGATCTGATCGAAGCTGTACCGGCGCAGCACCCATTCGAGCTTCGCGCTGCGGAAGCTGTCGTCCGACGCGGTCTTGTCGAAAACGTTATAGACGCTGAAGCTGGTGTCGCAGAAGTACATGGCCTGGCCGATGCGCACGGCCTTTCGCATCTCGTCGGTCCGGGAGTCGCCGATGAAGAGCGTGTGGTCGAAATAGCTCTCCGGGGCCGGCGTGGGCTCGGGCGTAGGCTCCGGGGTCGGCTCCGGCGTGGGCTCGGGCGTGGGCTCGGGCGTGGGCTCGGGCGTGGGCTCCGGAGTGGCCTCCGGCGTGGGCTCGGGCGTGGGCTCGGGGGTCGGCGCGGGCGTGGGCTGCGCCGCCGCGAGAGCGGCCTGCCGCGCCTCCCATTCCGCACGCTCGCGCGCTTCGCGCAGCGGGCCGGGATCCTGCAGGAGCATCAGCGGGATCGCGATATCCGGCGCGTCCGCATACTGCGGCAGATCGCGCAGCAGCGTCCGGCGCAGCGTCATCCCCGCCGCCGTCAGCAGGCCCGCCAGCACGAGGATGGCCAGCATGCAGGGCGCGGCATAGTATCTCTTCTTTTTTTGTTTTTTCAATCCTATCCCCTCCCCGCCTTAAAAGCTGAAGTACAGGAACGGATCGCCCGCCGCGGTGGCCATGAAATAGACGCAGAGCCAGAACAGGCAGAAGAGCAGCGCCCAGGCAGTCCCGCTGCCGGAGATCCTTTTCCACAGCCGCGAGGGCAGCGGCGTGCTGCCGACGAGGCCGAGCGCGAGGTAAGGCCAGCAGGCGCGCAGGACCTCCAGCCAGTCGCGGCGGTTCAGGGCCGCACCCCCGCCGCCGAAGAGCCGTGCGAAATACGCCGCGGCGCCGCCGAGACCGTCGGTGAAGAAAAAGACCCAGGACAGGCCGACGGTCAGCGGGACGTAGAGATGCCCCAGCGCGGGCGTCCTCTCGAGCGCGCCGCCATATAAAAGCCGCTCACCCATGATGAGCAGGAACATCCACAGGCCCCAGAGGACGAAGTTCCAGCCCGCCCCGTGCCAGACGCCGGTGAGCAGCCAGACCGCAAGCGTCGAGAGCAGCATCCGGCCGAAGCCGTTTCGGCTGCCGCCCAGCGGGATGTAAACGTAGGTCTTGAACCAGCGGCCGAGCGTGATGTGCCAGCGCCGCCAGAATTCGGAAACGCTCGTCGAGCAGTAGGGATGATCGAAGTTCTGCGGCAGGCGCATGCCCAGCATTTTCCCGAGGCCGACGGCCATGCGGGAATAGCCCCAGAAGTCGAAATAGAGCCGCAGCGCATAGCTCAGCACGCCCAGCCAGGCCAGCGGCACGGAGACCGACTGCACGCCGCGCACGCGGATCTGCCCGAGGACGCCCGCGAGATGGTCCGCGACGATCACCTTGCAGGCGAGGCCGAGAATGAACTCCTCCAGGCCGGCGTCCAGCCGCGTCTTGTTCCGCTTCGGCGCCTCCGCCGCGAGCTGGATCTCCTCCGGCTCCGCCAGAGGGCCGGAGAGCAGCTTGGGGAACATCAGCATGCCCGCGCTCACGCCGAGAGCCGTGGTCTCCCCGCCCCTCCAGGCGTAGACGAGGAAGGCGATCGCCTGGAAGGTGTAGAAGCTCAGGCCCAGGGGCAGCGGGAGCGTTTTTCCCGGCAGCAGGCCAGAGAGCTTCACCGCGGCGAGCGGCAGGGCGGTGATCGTCAGCCACAGGGCCAGTAGCCATTTCCTGCGCATCTGCTTTTTTTGAAAGAGCAGGCAGCCCGACAGGCAGAAAAGCGTCATGCCGGCAAGCAGCAGGATCTGCCGCGGCGCGCCGTGCACGCCGAGGGCGTAAAAGGCCAGACCGCCGACGCACAGCGCGAGCGCGCAGTACCTCCGCGGCAGCAGCCGATACAGTATGAAGAAGATCGGGAAAAACAGAAACAGGAAGCCAAAGCTGTTAAAGGCCATATCCGGACGTTCCCTTTCGTGCGATCAGAGTTTCATTTCCATATAGCGGCGGTAGGTGGTGAAGCCGACCGCCTCGTAGAAGGCCAGCGCGCCTTCGTTGAATTCCCACATGTTCAGCTCGATCCGGTCGAAGCCTTCCTTTTCGGCCCAATCGCGGATGAAGGCGATCATCGCCGTGGCGATCCCCTGCCTGCGATGAGCTGTATCGACGCCGAATTCGTCGATATCGAGATAATCCCGCTCGAGCAGGAAGGGGTTTTCCGGCCTTGTGACATGGTTGAGGACGGCATAGCCGCACAGCGTGCCGCCGGCCTCGCAGACGACGATCCTCCGGCGCGGGTCCCGATAGACCGTATAGACAAGCTCGCGCAGCTCTTCGGCGAAGCCCGCCTTGAACACCTCGGGCTTTCCGTCCGCGTGCAGGTCGTTGACCTGTTTTCTCAGCCTGTTGACTTCCTCGAGCTCTTCGTATTCTGCAAAGCGTACCGTCATCTTTATCACCGAGGTGATTATACTATACCCCGTCGAAGCAGGCAACAGGAAAAGCTCTTTTGTCGAACGGCAATACAGGGACGGTTCCCGTGCTCCGTTATGCAGGCACAAAGGGCCGCCCGATCTGCCGTACAAACGTTCTTTTGTTGTCAGTATTCTCAAAACCCGCCTTTGAAGAAAAAAGGAGTCCGCATTTCTGCGGACTCCTCTGCATGCCGAATTGTTGATGGCATAAAGAACGGGCCGGTGTTTAATGTCGCCCGCCCGACTGCAGGTATCTAACGCCCCTGCTGGCATACGGGTTAGGATGCCGGTCACATCACGGGATGACGTCCCGTACCGTGTGATATATTACAACATAAAAATTGATTTGTCAACAATTATTTTTCATTATGTTAACCCCGCATTGTTCATCCTCACTAATCGTCTGTCTTTTGTGTCGGCCTTGGCCGGTTTCTTCCCTCAGATCCGGGCAGCCGGGACATGCTTTGAGCCGGTTTTTTCGGATGTCCCGTAACTCTATACGAAAAGACCGGCCTGCCGCATCATGCAGCAGACCGGTATCCTTTATTCAAACCTTCGGAATCGGGCAGAACAGATCATCCGGCGGACAGAAAGCAATTTCATTCGTCCGCGGCAGTGCCTTCATACGGGAGGCAGAGCATGGTCAGGCCGTCATACGGATTTGTCTTAAGTTTTCTCGACGGTTCAGTTTTTCTTAATAGCTCCGTCTGTTAGAACATCCATCATGATTATTGCACCAGGCCATAATTAAAGGCTCTCATGTGGAAACCGGTGCGGAAGGATTACCTCGTGCCGGATGCGAACACCCGGATGCGGGTAATCAGGTCTTCCTCTTCCAAATACATGTTGCCGATCACATAGACGCCCGCGTCGGTTTTTCCAACCGCGTATCCTCCGTCCTCAGAAAACGCCATCTCCGAGAACGAGCCGGCAGGCGCCTGCATGGAGAACAGCAGTCTGCAGCCGTCATTGAGGTCAAAGACGTCGATCTTTGTCTTTCCTTCACAGAGCGCCAGCATCAGGCCGCCGTCCGCACTGAAGGAAAACGACGAGTACTGTGTCTCGTTTTTCCAGATCTGCTCCACGGACCGGGTATTGAGGTTGTAGACCATCATGCGCGCGTCCACGCCGATCGCGATCAGGCGGTCCTCTGTGATCCCGAGGGCGTTGATATAGGTATAAAGCTGGCCCACCGTGTCCTCAACCGAACCGTCTCCCTGTGTGCGGAACAGCTCGATCGTCCCGTCCGGATACGCAAGCGCGGCGACGCTTCCGTCACGCGAGAAGAACAGCCGGGACGGATAGTCCTTGTAGTAGTTGGTTTCTTTAAATGTCGGCGACAGTTCATGCTGGCCGTTAAGAGGAACGCATTCGACGCTTCGCTCCGGAAGGTACGGCTCGAGAAGTGTTCCTCTGAAACTGCTCTCGTCCGTAACGGATGAGAGCGACGGCAGACTGTAGAAATAGATCACTCCGTCATACCGCGAGCAAAGCACCATGTTCTCCATCGGGATGATGCCGTTGAAATTACTTCCCTCCGCTGTCTCGATGAGCTCCGCCGCCCATGTCTCCGTATTGATGATGAACATGGACTCATTGGTCATGAGAAGGTATTTCCCGTCCGAGGTAAAGGACAGCGACGGCGAGAAGTTGGTATCGTCAATATTCGCCGTCACAATGGGCTCATTGCTTCTGGCATCCGCCACATACAGCTTCGTGCCGAAGGTATAGGCCATCCGTTCGGAATCCGGTGAATATACCGCCTGCGTGGGCATATCCCAGGCATCGCCTTCGATCCAGTCAATAAAGATCATATTCCCGCTTTCCAAGTCCCATCCGGCAATAAAATGGTAATAGGACAGGCAGCAGAGCGTCTTCCCGTCAGGCGAAAGAGACCACTTCTCCGCCAGGGTTCCCGGCATCTTGCAGCTCGGGTCGTTTGGGAGCGCCGGAATGAGCAGCCGTTTCCCATCGCCATCCAGCACAATCACCGCTGTTTCGCCTGCTTTGCCGGTGAGGACGATGCGTTCCCGATCCTGTGACACAAGCATCTGCATCGCATAGCCGTCCGCAACATTCGTGAAGAGTTCGTTGAGGGGCTTGCCGTCCATGAGCCGCGACAGGAAGTTGTTTTCAGGATCGTAATCCTTCATTTGCTCGCCGACGGTATAGAATAGACGCTCCGTGCCGGCTTCATCGACCAGCAGAAACCTGTCCGCGTCCTGTACGAGGATCGTCCCCCGGTCTTTCCAGAAGCAGACGTTGCTGATCTCATACGGCTTGTTCGCCTTGCTCAGATAACGGAAGGCCTCCGATCCGTCTTCCGTGTTCCAGACCTGCACGAACCGTCCGTAATCACAGTCTGCCAGAAAGCGCGTCCCGTCTTCGGAAAAGCGCGGTTCCATCATGATCGCGTTATCTGCGGACACGGTATAGAGGATTTCGTTCTTCAAAAGATCGACCATGGCGATCGAGTTGTTGTTGACCACGCCGATTGCCCGCGTACCGTCCGGCGACGGCTCGATGTAAAGCAACTGCATGTTCTGGTTGTTGAAGCTCGACACGATTGAAAACGGTTCAATATACATGGTGCGGCGCATCAGAGCCAGAAGCTCATCACGTCTCATCCCGTCGTTCTGATCACTGATGTCGAGAGCATCCGAAAGGATCCTTGCCGCTTCGCGCTTTTCTCCCCTGTCGAGCGCTGTCGAGGCGCGCTCCATCCGTTCGCCGAGATCGTTTCTGACTGCGTTTCTGCGCTCCTCCTCGGCAAGCGTCGCCTGCGCTTCGGCGATCATCTCCTGTTTCATTGCCTCGCGCTTCAGTTTTACGTTGCGGTTGTGATTGATGATCAGGAACGTCGAAAGCGCCGCAGCCGCGATCAACACCGACGCACCGACAGCCGCAGCGACGCGGATCTTCCTCTGCCGCGCGCGCTGCTTAAGATCGTCGAAGCCCAGTCCGAGCATAGGCGCGACAAGGCGCAGCTTTTCATTCTTCAGCCTCTTGATGCTTTTCGCCGGTGTTTCGGCACGGAGATCGCACGCCAGCGGCTCGAGCTCCCTTCTCGTCCCGTCCGCGTTTACGGTATACCGGATTCTCTCGGGAAAGCTGTCCTTCGCCTCACCCTCGACAAGCACAGTCAGTACACGTTCAGCACCCTTGTGTTCGACAAAATACTCGAGTTCCTTGAGACACCATTTGCTTTCCAGATAGCGCGGTGAACAGATCGCGATGAACCATTCGCTCTGATCCAGGGCCGTCTCGATATCCGCGCTGAGATTTGACGACAGGGGCAGTTCTTCCTGGTCGCGAAAAACCATCCCCATGTGTTTTCGGCCCGTTTGTTTACGGACGCCTGCCGGGATTCTGTACGTCTCTATTGCGGTATGCAGCGCCTTTGCGATCTCCTGATCCGGAGACAGGTGCCGGTAACTGATAAACGCGCAGTAGGAGTGCTGTTCCAGATTGGATTTTCTGCCGGAGCTCTCATCTCCCGCTGTCCTTGCCCCTGTTAACTCAGCCATGTCAACCTCCGCAGATTTGAGTTTGTTACGATGATTGTATCATAGCCGATTGCAGGAAACAACAAAAAATCCTCTTGGCGGAGGCCGCCTCCATGTGCTGCAAAAGCGGTGGGGGCCTGTCACGGCAGAATGTCTATGGTTCAGGTGGCCGCAGGTTAATTCCGTGTGACAATATATCAATCTACAACCAATGCTGCGACCGGAAAACACTCGTTCACTTGAGAACTATCTTCAGATCCTTTACTATCAGTCGGTTTGCAAGAAGGAGAAGGAGCCTGCATTTCTGCAGGCTCCTCCATTTCTGTGGAAACGAAAAGGATAAAGGGAGAAATCGTGGTATTACGTGGTATTACTTTTTAGTCAAAATAGCGTTTGTAAATCAGCCTCGCATCGTGGTCCAGTTCTTTCTTGACGTCAACTCTGTTCTCTCGGATCGTTTGTCTGATCTGTTCTTTATGCGCACGGAATCCGTCTGTATGATACAGCCCGTATTGAACGTGAAGTCTTGCGAGGTTTTCAATCTGCTTGTGCACGTCTCTGATAATCTCTTGGCGCTCCATGCAGGCCTCCCTTCCGCATCAGTTAATCATACACTCTCCTTCGTAATTACTTTATCATGCCGCTTCTGCATAGGACAAGATGGGAAAATGCCGAAAGTTGTAACGAAGAACTATGTAATATGTCGGTATTACAATTATTTTAAACGATTTTTTGAACTTTTTTCTTATTTTTTGATTGTCTTGGCGGTTTCCCTGTTCCGTTCGGCTTGTGCAGGAAAACATCTGGGCTAACTGCCAGTTTACATACTCAGTGACGATAAAACCTCGGCCGCAAAAACGGTATGCCAATCTCCTGGATTATGACCTCGAGTAGGTCTCTCTAATCCGTTCTCCCCCTACCTTTTATTAGTGATTACAGTCGATAGTTTACTACCAAAAGGACACCACTATTTTGCTCTGAAAAACAGCTTTCAGAGGCTCGTCCCAGAATTGAGGCCGTCTCAAACGCTGATTTCCCTAGTTTTTGCCCAAAATAGTACCCAAAAACGACGAAAACGCGTTAAAGTCATGGTAGACTTTAACGCGTTTACACATGCCTAAGTACGCCCAGAGGGTACAAAACTGAGCTAAGTACGCCCAAAAGGGATGCGCCGTCCTGCTCGACATATCATAATTTGTTGGCTACTTTATCAGCTTTTCCAGTGTCTCAAACAATAGCTCCGGCTCAACGGGCTTGCTCAGATGCGCATTCAGCCCAGCCTGCAGAGAACGCTGAACATCCTCGTCGAAAGCGTTGGCAGTGAGTGCGATAATCGGGATGCTTTTCGCGTCGGCATGCCCGGATGCCCGGATTAGCCTTGTGGCTTCCAGCCCATCCATTTCCGGCATACGCATATCCATCAGGATCGCGTCGTACCAGCCGGGCTCATGCGCCGCAAACAGTTCCACCGCCATCTTCCCGTTTTTCGCGAGGTCCGCCTCCATCTCGCGGATGGAGAGCAGCATCATGATGATCTCCGCGTTGACCCCCACGTCCTCCGCCAGGAGCACGCGCTTCCCTTTCAGGTCGGCCGTTTTCTTTTCCAGCAGTTCGTTTTTCCGCCGGAAAGCTTTCCGGAATTCGTCCATCACGCTGCCGACGAACAGGGGCTTGGCGACAAAGGTATCGACTCCGGCCGCTTTCGCCTCGTCGGCGATATCGTCCCAGTTGAAGGACGTGAGAATGATGATCGGGGTCTTGTTTCCGACAATGTTCCTGATCTGTCTCGTCGTCTCGATCCCGTCCATCTCCGGCATGCGCCAGTCGACCAGAATCAGGTCATAGTCTTCCCTTCGTCCGTGGCGGACTCTGACCTTGTCGACGCCCTCCCAGCCGGACTCCGCCGTTTCGCAGCGGATTCCGATCTGCCCCAGAATGATCTCGGCGTGCTCGATCGCGATCCGGTCGTCGTCGATCACGAGTACGCTCAGTTCATGAGGATCCAGGTCCTCCGCGCTCTCCTGCGTGCTTTTCCGGTCGGACTCCCCGAGCGTCACCGTCACGGTAAAGACAGAGCCTTTGTTCTTCTCGCTCTCCACCTCGATGCGGCCGTTCATCAGTTCGACGATGCTTTTGGTGATCGGCATGCCGAGTCCGGTGCTTCCGTACCGGTTCGTGGTGGAGGGATCTTCCTGGCTGAAGGGGTCGAAAATATGCGGCAGAAACTCCTCGCTCATACCGATGCCAGTATCCCGGATCACAAATCTCAGGGTAGCCTTCCGGTTGAGCCTCTGCCCTTCCTCGATGTCAAACTGCACGGACCCGCCCGCGGGGGTGAACTTGACAGCGTTTCCCAGGATATTGATCAGCACCTGCTTGAGCTTCACATCGTCGCCGATGTAATACTCGTCGATCTGCCCTTTCAGCTGGCAGTCGAAAGACAGGCCTTTTTCCCGGCACTGGTTGCTGATCATCGTGTTGACCTCTTCGAGGCATTTGGAGAAAGAGAACTCCTCCTGCCTGACCGTCATCCGGCCGGATTCGATCCGGCTCATGTCCAGGATCTCGTTGATGATGCCCAGCAGGTGATGCGCCGAAGCGCCGATCTTCATCAGGTATTCCTTAACCTTCGCGCTTGCGCTGGGATCGTTCATCGCGATGTTGTTCAGGCCGATGATCGCGTTCATCGGCGTGCGGATCTCGTGGCTCATATTGGACAGGAACGCCGTCTTCGCCTGATTCGCGTTCTCCGCCAGAGCAAGGGCCTCCTGAAGCGTCTCCCTGCTTTCCGCCAGTTCCGTTTTCTGTATCTGTTCTCTGGCGAGAGCATCTTCCAGTTCCCGGCGGTATTCCTCTTTCTCGTTCTCCGTCACGAAGCTGTGCAGAAGGCAGGTCCCCAGCATATAGCCCATGGCGTAGAACGGGAGCAGGGGATAGAATACCTGAACGGCGATGCAGACGGCCATGATGATGCCGAACAGGCCGACCGTCAGGTGGCGCCGCCTCACCGATCCCTCCGTCTTCACGGTTACCCACAGCGTGTAGACCGAGGTCAGGACAAAGAGCAGGATCTGGATCGCGAGCGTCACATACCGCGCGACGCCTGCGTAATAGGCTCCGCTTTCGTCGAACCAGAACAGCACGGGAAAGAAGAAGTTGACGGCGACGGCGATCACTTCAAAGCACAGGAAGAGCCATCCTGCGTAAAAGAGTATCTTCCCGAACGCGTTCTCCTCTCCCAGGTAGGCGATCACGTAGCGCGTCCAGAACATGACCGCGGCGGCCATGGCGACGAAGTGCACCGCCGTGTCCGCATAGAGGATGCCCGTCAGTCCGTGCGACTCCAGAATGCCCCAGAGCATATCCGTGATGAGATAGCCGAGGATTCCGAAAAGAAACCTTCGGTAGTCGCGCTGTACTTTCGTTAGGTTTTTCCCTTCCTGACGCTCAAGCAGATCCCGGTTGGTGATCAGCAGAAGAATGGTCGCCAGGATTCCGATGATCGAATATGTCATGTCTCAGCCTTCTTATGAATCATGGTTGCATTTCAGAGTGAATCCGAAAGTGACCTGCTGAAAATGAATACAATTTGATTAATTATATCATATCCTGACTCCATTAGCAAATGAGATTATGCTCTCCCCTTCCGATGCTGTTTTCCCTCCGCGCTTCCTCGGAGGAGATCCCGTATTCCGCCCGGACGGGACGCAGCAAAAAAGGAGCCCGCCTGTCCGCGGACTCCTTCCTTCCGGTGCTATGGGAATTGTTCAGCTGCGCCTCTGCTCCAGTTCCCGGTTGATCCTGTCCGCCAGCCTCTTCTGCCGGCGGTAGCTCAGAACGGCGATGACAAAGGCGGTAAGGAGCATGGAGAGGATTGCCAGCAGAGCCGGAAGCAGGCCTCTGTCCGTCGGGATCCAGCCGACCGGAAAGGCAATGCCCAGCATAACGGTGCATCCGATCAGCATGTGAACCGAGATCTGCACCCTGTGTCAAGACAATTGTAGTATGAAAACGGAGGCGCAACCGTATTATTGCTTCAAGTCCTACACTCTCCACCCTTTTCATAGTTTCTCGCAAACAGGTAGGAACTACAAAAAGGGCACCATTTTTGAGCTCTGCAAGAAAAATGATCAGGCCTCGAGACAGCGTTGAATCTGCTCCGAGGCCCGTTATTCACTGATTTCAGTGCATTTTTGCCCCAAATACGATGAAAACGCACTTCTGTCTTGGTAGACAAAAGTGCGTTACAGCATGGTGGAGAGTGGCGGACTCGCCCGCCTGCGGGCGGGCCTGGTCGCGGCTCTGACGTGCCCCCGGCACGTCATTCACTCCCGCTCCCCTCGAGTCCGCGTGGGAGTCTTTTCCAAACAGAAACGCCGCCCTTTCAGGCGGCGTTTCTGTTTGGTGGAGAGTGGCGGACTCGAACCGTCGACCTTCCGCGTGTGAGGCGGACGCTCTAACCAGCTGAGCTAACCCTCCGAAGCCCGTTTATGATACCATATCCTTTTCCTCATTTCAAGAGGGAATTTTCACGCGGCCGACGCGGGGAAAAGCTCCGGCCTCCATCCCCGCTTGCATTCGCCGGAAAGGCGGTGTAATATGGAAGATACAAAGCAGCAGGACGATACGCCCGGCTGACATCGGGAGCGGATCCGGGCCGTGCTTTTTTGAAGCCGCCGGCCGCCGCCGTCGGCGCCGTGACGAAGCTCAACTGACAGGAAAGGAGGATACACATGGGCCTTTTCTCTTTCAAATCCGCCAAAAAGCTCTCCGCGCCCCCCTTCGATCCCGCCGCGGAGGAGCCTGCGATCCGCTGCAGCATCTGCACCGGCGAGCAGGTGGCTGGCTTCCGCAACAAGCGCACAGGGCAATTCCGTGAAGTGACGCTCATCCGGACGCCGAAGGATCTCGAGGGCTTCAAAAAGGACTTTGGCGTGGAGGATCTCAAAAAGATCTTCTGATGCGGAATTCACAATTCCATATACATTTATTCACAGTTTATCCATTGCTTTCCGAGGCAGTCTGTTATAATAGGCTCACCGAGGCAAATACTAAATTCAGATAAAAGGAGAAACGAACATGGATAAGAAGAGTGTCAACGACATCATGGAAAACCTCAAGTCCCTCGTGAAGAAGGGCAACGTCTCCCGCATCGTCATCTCCAAGGATGACAAAGAGCTGGTCAACATCCCCGTCAACGTCGGCATCGTCGGCGGCGTCGTGGGTCTGGCCGCCGCGAAGTGGGTCGTGATCGCCGCCGTGCTCGCTACCGTCGGCTTCGGCTGCGCGGTGCAGGTCGTCAAGGAAGGCGGCGAGATCACCGACGTTTTCGGCAAGGAGCAGGCCGACAAGGCCCGCGCCAAGGCCTCCGAGATCGTGGAGGACGTCAAGGAGAAGCTCAACCTCGACGAGGTCGTCAGCAAGGCCACCGACGCCGTCAGCGAAGTCAAGGAGAAGTTCACCTTCGACGAAGTCGTCGACGCCACCGTCGAGGACATCAAGGACGAGCCGACCGAAGAGTAAAACCTGTTTCCCCGTATTTGAAAGAGAGGATGCGCGAGCATCCTCTCTTTTCGTTCGGCTGCGCCCGGCCGCCCGGTTTTTCTTTGCATGCCCGCCTTCCTGTGTTATACTGTTTTCACAGCCCAGATCCCACGCAAAAGGAGATAAAGACAGATGAACGTTTTTCTTGCCTTCTCCCTGTTCTCGCTGATCATCCTGCTCTACTGGGTGATCACCGAGCTCTTTACAATCTTTTTCCGCTTCACGGGCCTGCCGGAGGAGCGGGCGCGCTTTCAGGTGATCTCGCTCCTGACCGGCTGCGGCTTCACGACGAAGGAGAGCGAGATCGTGCTCTCCAACCGTGCGCGCAGACGTCTGGCGCGGATCACGATGCTCTTCGGCTATGTGTTCAACATCACGATCGTGTCCGCCTTCGTCAACGTGTTTTTCTCGCTGAAGGTAACGCAGGTTGAAAACTTTCTGCTGGGCATCCTGATCCCGCTGACCGTTATCGTGATCACCTTCGTCTTCATGCGCGTCCCCGCGATCCACGCCTCGGTCGAGCGGCTGCTTGAGCGCTTTGCCGACCGTCTGATCCGCGGTGAGGACGGCAACACGGTCATGCTGCTCGACTACATAGGCTCAGATTCGATCGCGCTCGTCACGCTCCGGCACATCCCGGAGGAGTATCAGAACGTGCCCCTCTCCGAAATGGGACTGCGCGCCGAAACGGGGATCCTGGTCATGCTGGTGGACTCCGGAAACGGAAAGGCCGAGGCGGCGGGCGCGGACACGGTCTTTCACGTCGGCGACAAGCTGACCGTGTTCGGGGATTACGCCACGATCTGCCGCAGCTTCCATGCGCGGGAGCGCTTTTCTGACGCCTGAGAGCAACATGCAAAACGGCGCCCGGCTTCATCGAAGCCGGGCGCCGTTTTATTTTTTTCATCAGCCGTAAACGTCGTTGGTGTCGACCAGCGCGATATCGAGCTCGACGATCTCTCCCTCGCGCAGCAGCTTGAAGTGCATCGTGTCGCCGACGGAAAGCGCGTCCTTCATGGCGGAGAGCTCCGCCGTCTCGTGAACGACCTTGCCGTCGACCTCAAGGATGATGTCGCCGGGGCGCACGCCCTTGGCCAGCGCGTCGGAGCCCTCGGCCACGGCGGAGATATACAGTCCGCCTTCCTCGGGCATCTTGTCCGGCCATTTCTCGCGGGCCTCGTCCGGGATCACGCCGACCGTGATGCCGATCGAGGTCCGGCCGACGACGGCGCCTTCCTTCAGGATGACGTTGATGATCCGGACCACCGTGGCGGAGGGGATCGCAAAGCCGATGCCCTCGATGCTGGAATAGGAGGACATCATCTTCATATTGGTGATGCCGATCACCTGGCCGTACATGTTCAGCAGCGGGCCGCCGGAGTTGCCCTCGTTGATGGCGGTGTCGGTCTGCAGCAGGCTCATGCTGTGGCCCTTGTAGCTGATGCCGCGCTCGATGGCGGAGATGATGCCGCGCGTCAGCGTGAGGCGGAACTCCTCGCCCAGCGGGTTGCCGATGGCGGCCACGCTGTCGCCCACCTCGAGGACCGAGCTGTCGCCGAAGACGGCGGGCGTAAGGCCCTTCGCCTCGATCTTCAGCACGGCGATGTCGCTGATCGAGTCCGCGCCGACGAGCTTCGCCTCGCACACGCTGTCGTCCGGCAGCGTCACGGTCGCGCGGTCGCAGTCCGCGATCACATGCGTGTTCGTCAGAATGAGCCCGTCCTCCGAGAGGACGACGCCGGTGCCCCAGTTATAGCCGCTCTTGCCGTCCATATAGCCGGAGATCGCGACGATGCTCTTCGAGCAGCGGCGATACAGCTCCTGCAGGCTCAGCTCCTCGCCCGCGGGGGCGACGGTGCATTCAAAGCCCTTCGGGCGCTCGGTCTTTTCGATGTTGATGCTCGTGCGGCTGTCGTCGACCGCCGTGTAGAAATTCTCGAAGAATTCGCGGTAGTCGTCGGGCATCGTGTCGTCGTCATCCTCCCGCGGGATGATGAACTGGCCGAAGTTGGAATCGTTCGAGTCCTCCTTCTGGCTCGGCTTGACGATTTCCGGCTTTGCGCTTTTATTCGGGAAGATCAGGGCCGAGCCGGTGATCAGGCCGATCACGACCAGCACCGCGATCAGCGCCTTGATCCAGGAGCGGCTTTTCTTTACGGGCTTTTCCGCGGCCGGCTCGTTCTGCGTCAGCGGGGCGTACCAGCCGTCGTTTTCTGTGGCATACCAGTTGCTCATAGCGTAACCTTCTTTTTCATCTTTCCGCGAGCGGCAGCGTGAAGACGAACTCCGTCACGCCGTCCTCGCTCTTGACGGCAATATCCTCGTCATGGCTGTTGATGATGGCCTTGACGAGATACAGGCCGAGCCCGACGCCCGATTTGTCCAGCGAGCGCGAGCGGTCGGATTTGTGGAAGCGGTCGAAGATAAAGGGCAGATCGTCCGGCGGGATCGTCTCCCCCTTGTCGCGGACGGAGACGTAAGCCTTGCCGTCGTCCTTGTACAGACGGATCGTGATGCAGCTGCCCTTTTCGGCAAACTTCACCGCATT
>JBGUZD010000085.1:0-3918 GCA_045222695.1 Candidatus Limivicinus sp. | reverse complement strand
GCTACGGCCACATCACCGTCCGCCACCAGGGCGGCGGCAACCGCCAGAAGTACCGCGTCATCGACTTCAAGCGCGACAAGCGCGACGTCGAGGCGAAGGTCCTCCGCCTGGAGTACGATCCGAACCGCAGCGCGTTCATCGCCCTGTGCGAGTATGCCGACGGCGAGCGCCGCTACATTCTCGCCCCCGTGGGCCTGAACGTCGGCGACAGCGTCGTCTCCTCTCCGGCGGCCGACATCAAGCCGGGCAACGCCCTGCCGATGGCGAACATCCCCGTGGGTACCTTCATCCACAACATCGAGCTCTACCCCGGCAAGGGCGCGCAGCTTGTCCGCAGCGCCGGCGACGCGGCCCAGCTCATGGCCAAGGAAAACGGCATGGCGACCGTTCGTCTGCCCTCCGGTGAGATGCGCAAGGTCCGCATGGACTGCTACGCCTCGATCGGCCAGGTCGGCAACATCGACCACGCCAACGTCAAGCTCGGCAAGGCCGGCCGCAAACGCCACATGGGCATCCGCCCGACCGTCCGCGGCTCCGTCATGAACCCGGTCGATCACCCGCACGGCGGCGGCGAAGGCAAGTCCCCCGTCGGCCGTCCCGGCCCTGTGACCCCGTGGGGCAAGCCCGCACTCGGTTACAAGACCCGCAAGACGAAGAACCACACCGATAAGTTCATCGTCAAGCGCCGCAACGCGAAGTAAGGAGGGAAAGTAAATGAGCAGAAGCATCAAGAAGGGCCCGTTCGCCGCGCCCGAACTGCTGAAGAGAGTCGACGAGATGAACAAGACCGGCAACAAGCAGGTCGTCAAGACCTGGTCTCGTTCCTCCACGATCTTCCCGTCCTTTGTCGGACACACCATCGCCGTCCACGACGGCCGCCGTCACGTTCCCGTGTACGTCACCGAGGATATGGTCGGCCACAAGCTGGGCGAGTTCGCCCCCACCCGTACCTTCCGCGGCCACTCCGGCAGCAAGAACGCTGTGAAGTAAGGAGGAGAGACTCATGGACGAAAAGAAAATCGCTCGTGCCGAGCACAGATATGCCCGCATCTCTCCCCGCAAGGTCGAGATCGTGTGCAACATGATCCGCGGCAAGGACGCCAAGGTCGCGATGGCCCTGATGGAGAACACTCCCAAGGCCGGCTGCGAGCTGATGATCAAGGTGCTCAAGAGCGCCATGGCGAACGCCGAGAACAATTTTGAAATGGATCCCGAGAAGCTCTACGTCTGCGAGACTTACGCCGGCGCCGGCCCCATCCTCAAGAGGGGCATGCCCAGAGCCAAGGGAAGCATGTACCGCATCAACAAGCGCACCAGCCACATCATGATCGCCGTGGCTGAGAGAGACTAAGGGAAGGAGGCAGTAAAAATGGGACAGAAAGTTAATCCTCACGGCCTGCGTGTCGGCGTTATCAAAGACTGGGATTCCAGATGGTACGCAAGAGAAGAGAAGGTCGGCGATCTGATCGTCGAAGATCACAAGATCCGCCAGTACCTCAAGAAGGCCCTTTATTCCGCCGGCGTTCCCACCATCGAGATCGAGCGTGACAGCGCCAAGGTCCGCCTGTTCATCCACTGCTCCCGTCCCGGCGTCGTGATCGGCAAGGGCGGCGCGGAGATCGAGCGCCTCCAGAACGAGGTCTCCAAGATGATCGGCAAGCCCGTGCAGATCTCCATCATCGAGGTCCGCACCCCCGACACCAACGCGCAGCTGGTCGCCGAGAACATCGCCCAGCAGCTCGAGAAGCGCATCGGCTTCCGCCGTGCGATGAAGAACGCGATGGGCCGTGCGATGCGCATGGGCGCCCGCGGCATCAAGGTCAAGTGCTCCGGCCGTCTCGGCGGCGCCGAGATCGCCCGCAGCGAGTGCTACCACGAGGGCACCATCCCCCTGCAGACCATCCGTGCCGACATCGACTACGGCTTTGCCGAAGCGAACACCACCTACGGACGCATCGGCGTCAAGGTCTGGATCTACAAAGGCGAGGTCCTTTCCCAGACCCTGCGCACGACTCCGCGCACGATGGATCCCAACAAGCCTCTGGGCGAGCGTCGCCGCAGAGACGACCGCCGCGGCGGAGACCGTCGTCAGGGCGGCTTCAACCGTGACAATCGCGGCCAGGGCGGCGACCGTCGTCCCGGCTACGGCAGCAGGCCCCAGGGCCAGGGCGGCTACAACCGCGACAACCGCGGTCCCCGTCCCGCCGCCCCCGCCAAGGAAGGAGGCAACAACTGATGTTAATGCCTAAGAGAGTCAAATACCGCAGAGTGCAGCGCGGCCGCATGAAGGGCAAAGCCACCCGCGGCAACACCGTCACCTACGGCGAATTCGGCCTTCAGGCGCAGGAGCCCGGCTGGATCACCTCCAACCAGATCGAGGCGGCCCGTATCGCCATGACGCGCTACACCAAGCGCGGCGGTCAGGTCTGGATCAAGATCTTCCCCGACAAGCCCGTCACCGCGAAGCCGGCCGAGACCCGTATGGGTTCCGGTAAAGGCGCCCCCGAGTACTGGGTCGCCGTCGTCAAGCCCGGCCGCGTGATGTTCGAGATCGCCGGCGTCCCCGAGGAGACCGCCCGCGAGGCTCTGCGTCTGGCCACGCACAAGCTGCCCGTCAAGTGCAAGATCGTTGCCAAGGGCACCGAGACCGAGAACGGTGGTGAAGAAGATGAAGGCTAATGAAATCCGCTCCATGTCCGTCGCCGAGCTCCAGAGCAAGCTCGTCGAACTGAAGAAGGATCTGTTCATGCTCCGTATGCAGCACGCCACCAATCATCTTGACAATCCCACCAAGATCTCTGCCGTGCGCCGTGACATCGCGCGTGTCAAGACCGTACTGCGCGAGAAAGAGAACTGAGGAGGTAAGGAACAATGAGTGAAGAAAGAACTACTTCCCGTAAAGTCCGCGTAGGCAAGGTCGTTTCCGACAAGATGGACAAGACCGTGGTCGTGACCGTTTCCGACCGCGTCGCGCACAAGACCTACAAAAAGATCATCGGACGCACCTACCGTCTGAAGGCCCACGACGAGAACAACGAGTGCGGCGTCGGCGATATCGTCCGCGTGATGGAGACCCGCCCCCTGTCCCACGACAAGCGCTGGCGCGTGGTCGAGATCGTTGAAAAGGCTAAGTAAGGAGGCGCCGAGATATGATTCAGCAGGAAACATTTCTGAAGGTCGCCGACAATACCGGCGCCAAAGAACTCAAGTGCATCCGCGTGCTGGGCGGCTCCAAGCGCAAGTACGCGAGCATCGGTGACGTTATCGTGTGCTCCGTCCGCAAAGCGGCCCCCGGCGGCAGCGTGAAGAAGGGCGACGTCGTCAAGGCGGTCGTCGTTCGCACGGTCAAGCCCGTCCGCCGCGCCGACGGCACCTACGTCCGCTTCGACGAGAACGCGGCGGTCCTCATCAACACCGGCGATAAGAACCCCCGCGGCACCCGTATCTTTGGACCCGTCGCCCGCGAGCTCCGCGACAAGGAATACATGAAGATCCTGTCGCTCGCTCCCGAAGTGATTTAAGGGAGGATCTGAAGAATGAAGATCAAGAAAGACGATAAAGTCATCGTTCTGTCCGGCAAGGACAAGGGCAAGCAGGGCAAGGTCCTGATTGCCGACCCCAAGGGCCTGAAAGTGGTCGTTGAGGGTGTGAACGTCGCAACCAAGCACCAGAAGCCCCGCAAGCAGGGCGAGGAAGGCGGCATCATCAAGGTCGAGACCCCCATCTACGTCAGCAAGGTCCAGCTCGTCTGCCCCAAGTGCGGCAAGGGCGTGCGCGTCGGCTACAAGATGGACGGCGACAAGAAGATCCGCGTCTGCAAGAAGTGCGGCGCTGAAATCTGAGAGAAAGGAGAAACTTAACCATGACCAGAATGAAGAAAAAGTACGTCGAGGAAGTTGCTCCTGCTCTGATGGAGAA
>JBGUZD010000084.1:0-19083 GCA_045222695.1 Candidatus Limivicinus sp. | reverse complement strand
ACCTCGGGGAAGAGCGCGGGCAGAGTCTCGAGCTCTTTTTTCCTCGCGCGCATATCGCGGAAGTGCATCTGGGCCTTCTGCACGCTGCCGCCGTCGGCGCGGAGATAGGCCTTCAGGTCCTCCACCGGCGTGCGCGAGCGGTAGAACAGCTCGAGGATGCCGCGGTCGGAGATGTAGTCCCCGGCCCGCTCGTACATCGACCGCGAGACGTAGCCCCAGTCGTCCTTGTAGCAGTCGTAGATCACGTCGAGCGTGTCCATGTGCTCCATCAGGCGCAGCGTCAGCTCGTTGGGCATCTCCGCGCTGCAGAGCGTCTCGTCCCGCTGCGCGTCGTAGACCTTCGCGCCGTTGATCGTGATATAATACCGCGAAAAGGGCTGGAGCCGCAGCGCGGCGGGCACGCCCTTGCAGATGCGCCCCGTCGCCGGGACGATCAGCGCGCCCCTTTCGTGCGCCGCGTACAGCGCCCGCAGGCTGCGATCGGAGATCGTCTTGTCGTCATGCAGGATCGTGCCGTCGAGGTCGAAGGCGATCAGCTTGTACTTCATGCTTCCTCCCACGGCTCGCCGTTTTCATAGCCGCGCAGGAAATCCGCGATGAGCGCGAGCAGCCCGGCGGCGCGGCCGCCCTCTTCGTCGAAGCGGCAGTAGGCGCAGACCTTGTCCGTGTCCGGCAGATAGGGCAGGGGGAAGAGCTCCACCCGCTCGCGGTAGTCCTTCTGCAGCGCGGGGTCGAGCAGATCCCAGAAGATCTTCGCGTAGACGAGCACGCCCACGCCCGAGAGCGCAAGCTGGAAGGCGTTTTCCACGTTCGTCAGCTCGCACACGAAATCGGGAGAGACGTCATAGTATTTCATATAGCTCATCAGGCTGCGCCCGCCGGAGGAGTTGCGCGGCTGCTTGATAAAGGGCGCCTTTTCGAAGAAACGCAGGTCGACGCCGCCGGCGAATTCCGCGCAGAGCTGTTCACAGCGCTCTCCCGCGAGGGCGCGCATGAGCTTTTTCGGCACGACGAGCAGCTGCTCCTTGCGGCAGAGCTCCACCGTTTTATAAGAGGAAGGCGGATTGCTGATCGAGCCGATGACGAGGTCGATCCCCTCGTGTGCGACGGCCTTTTCCAGCTCCTCGGGCGATTCCTCGCTGATGCGGACGTAGACCTCCGGGTGCGCGTCCATATAGCGCGGCAGCACCCGCGGCAGGACCGCGCGGGCGATCGTATGCTCGATGCCGACGTGGACGCTCTCCTTGCCGGAGAGGCGCGTGCCGCAGGTCTCGTCGAACTCCTGCTTGAGCTTGACCATCTCCTTGGCCGTCTGCAGGAAGAGCTTGCCGTTCTGCGTCAGCCGCAGGGGACGGCTGCGCACCAGCAGCTCGGTGCCCAGCTCGCTCTCGAGCTTCGCGATCTGTTTGGACAGCGACTGCTGGGAGAGGAACAGATGCTTCGCGGCCGTGGAGAAGCTGCCTTCCTCCGCGACGGCGATAAAGCTGTTGATCAAGGTGAAATCCATCGTTTTACTCCCAAAAGTTTAATTATTAATTCGCTGTTTTGGAGTATAACACCCTTTTCCGCCCGCGTCAATCTCCTTTTTTCTTTTTGTTTTGTCATACAAAAGGTTTGCGATCTCCGGTTTTCGAAATGATATCCATATCGTTTTCCTATAAAAAAGTTTGTGAAAAATGAACAGTCCGTTTTCCTTTCGTCTTTTTGCTTTACTCCATTTTGCCGTAATTGCGATTTGCTCTTGCTTTTTTCAATTTTTGGTTGTATTATCTACGCATGAAAAGCGTACTGCAAAAAAAACACGGCGCTTTCCATCATCAGTATCATCCGGGAGGAAATGAAAATGAAAAAGGTACTCGCTCTTGTTCTTGTTCTGTGCATGGTGTTTGCGCTGTGTGCCTGCGGCGCTTCCAATAGCAAGAAACTCACGATGGGCACCGGCGGCGAAGCCGGCACCTATTACGCTTTCGGCGGCGTGCTCGGCAGCTACATCGGCCAGAAGACCGACCTGTCCATCAACGTCGTCTCCTCCGGCGGCAGCGCCGCCAACATCACCGGCATCGTGGCCGACAACATCTACGACCTGGCCACCGTGCAGTCCGACGTTATGACCTACGCCTACAACGGCACGAACTCCTTTGCCGAGAAGGGCAAGATGGACGGCTTCCGCGTGCTCGGCGGCCTCTACGCCGAGACGGTGCAGATCGTCACCTGCAACCCCGACATCAAGTCCGTGGCCGATCTCAAGGGCAAGAACGTCTGCGTGGGCGACGTGGGCTCCGGCACCTTCTTCAACACCCAGGACATCCTGGCCGCCTATGACATGAGCCTGGACGACATCAGCCCCGTCTACCAGTCCTTCGGCGACTCGGCCGACAGCCTTAAGGACGGCAAGATCGATGCCGCGGTCATCACCGCCGGCGCGCCGACCACCGCCGTGGTCGACCTTGCGACCGCCAAGAGCGTCTACCTCGTCTCCATCGACGACGACCACATGGCGAAGCTCCTCGCGGCCTGCCCCTGGTACGCCTCTTACACGATCCCCGCCGGCACCTACAGCGGCTTTGATTCCGACGCCGTCACCGTCACGGTGAAGGCCACGCTGGTCTGCCGCGCCGATCTGCCCGACGACGTGGCCTACACGATCGTCTCGACGATCTACAACAACGCCGCCGACATCACCGCGCTGCACGCCAAGGGCGCCGAGCTCAGCCTTGAGTTCGCCACCGACGGCATCGCCGTACCCTTCGCCGCGGGCGCCGCGAAGTTCTTTGCCGAGAACGGCATCACCGTAGCGACCGCGCCCTGAGCGCATCTGCGCATCCGTACATGCAGCGGAGCGCCGCTCTTGAAAAAAGAGCGGCGCTCCCTTCCCCGTTAAATACAAATCGAAGGAGCCGTCCGTCATGTCCGAAGAGATCAGAAAAACAGAAATCCCCGCCGAAGCCGAGGCCTTCGACCAGGCTGCGATGGACGAGGTCATGAAAAAATATGACCGCGAGTCCAACACCCGCATCTGGGAGGGCCGGCCGAAATGGGTCGTGTACGGGATCATGGCGGCTTTTTCGCTGTTCGTGATCTACGTCACGCTCTTCGCCTCGTGGCTGGATCTGATCCGCTATCCCTCCTTTATGGGCGGCGTGCTGCTGATCGGCTATCTCGTGTTCCCCGTCAAAAAGGGCGCGCAGAAGGTCAACCATATCCCCTGGTTCGACTGGATCCTGATGCTCGCGGGCTCGGCGGCCTTTTTCTACGTCGTCGTGAACGCCGGGGATCTGACCGTGCGCCTGGGCATGTCGCAGCTGAGACCCTATGAGATCGCGATCGCCGTCGTCGGCATCCTCGCGACGCTCGAGCTCTGCCGCCGCAGCGTGGGCATCCCGATCCTCTGCGTGGCGAGCGTCTTCATCCTCTACGCGCTGTTCTACTACGCCTTCTCGAAGGGCCTGGGCGTCGGGCGCGCCGTGCGCAACGTCTCCGTCAGCCTGTTCTACAAGGTGCAGGGCGGCGGCGTTCTCGGCACGCCGATACAGGTCTGCTCGAAGTTCATCATCGTGTTCATCATCTTCGGCGCCTTTCTGGAGCGCACGGGCATCTCGCAGTTCTTCATCGACCTGGCCAATTCCCTCGTCGGCCGCTTCTCCGGCGGCCCGGCCAAGGTGGCGGTCATTTCCTCGGCCCTGTGCGGCATGGTGTCCGGCTCGTCGGTGGGCAACACGGTCACGACCGGCTCGGTCACGATCCCGATGATGAAAAAGACCGGCTATCAGGGCGAGTTCGCCGGCGCGGTCGAAGCGGCCGCCTCCACCGGCGGACAGATCATGCCGCCGATCATGGGCGCCGCGGCCTTCCTGATGGCCGAATACGTCGGCGTGCCCTATTCGAGCATCATCGTCCGGGCCATCCTGCCCGCGATCCTGTATTTCACCGGCATCTTCATCGCCGTCCACCTCGAGGCCAAAAAGCTGGGCCTGCGCGGCATCGACCGCGAGGACCTGCCCGTGCTGCGCCGTCTGCTGCGGCGGCTCTACCTGCTGCTGCCGCTCGTGATCCTGGTCTACCTCGTCTCCTCGGGCAGCAACACGATGGCCTTTGCCGCGGCGATCGCGATCCTCTTCGCGGTCATCGTCGCCAACGCCCACCGTGATCCGATCCTCGCCGCCGTCGGCATCGCGGCCCTGCTCGGCTATCTCTTCCTGGGCTTCACGGGCCCGATCCGTCTGGCGCTGCTGCTTGTCGCAATCGCGTGCACGGTGCTGTGCATGTTCCGAAAGGAAGCCGTCATGTCCCCCGCCGTGTTCTTCGACGCGCTGGCCAACGGCGCGAAAAGCTCGATCACCGTGGCGGCGGCCTGCGGCGTGGCGGGCATGATCGGAGGCTGCATCACGATCACGGGTCTGGCCTCTCAGATCATCACCGCGATCATCACGCTCTCGCACGGCTCGGTGTTCATCGCGCTGTTCTTCACGATGCTCTGCTGCATCGTGCTGGGCATGGGCGTGCCGACCACCGCGAACTACTGCATCATGGCCTCGACCTGCGCGCCGATCCTGATCCAGCTGGGCGTGCCGGTGCTCGCGGCGCACTTCTTCGTGTTCTACTTCGGCATCGTGGCCGACATCACGCCGCCCGTCGCGCTGGCCGCCTACGCGGGCTCGGCCATCGCCAAGGCCCCGCCGATGAAGACCGCGGTCAACGCCTCGAAGCTCGCGATCGGCGCCTTCGTCGTGCCCTACATCTTTGCGATGAACCCCGCGATGCTGCTCATCGACACCACGGCCGTGCAGGTCGCGCTGGTGGTCGTGAGCTCGCTCGTCGGCATCTTCGGCGTGGCGGCGGCCCTCAACGGCTTCCTCTTCCGCCGGATCGCCCCCGTCGGCCGCGTCGTGCTCGCCGCGGGCGGTCTGCTGATGCTCGACCCCAAGCCGATCACGGACCTCGTCGGCGTGGTGCTGCTCGCGGCGGTCATCGCCTGGCAGTATGTGGGCATGAAGCGCGCGGCCAAAGCCTGAAAACGAAAAAACACAAAAAGGACTCCGGAGCAAACAGCTCCGGAGTCCTTTTTATTCCCTGATCACGTAGTCGAAGAGGTCCAGCCTTTCGACGCCCATCGCGCGGAGAGTCTCCGCGCTCCTTTTTTGATCCTCGGGCGTGTTGAAGCGCGGGATCAGCGGCACGCGCACGAGGAGCTTTTCCGGCCCGACCCCGTCCAGCAGGAGACGGAGGTTTTCCTTCATCCGCGCCCCGTCCGCGCCGGTGTAGCGCCGGTAGATCTCCGCGTCCATGTCCTTGCAGTCCACGATGAAGAGGTCGACCGCGCCGAGGACCGCCTCCAGGTTTTCGCGCGGGACGGCGAGGCTCGTTTCGACGCTGATCGTCCACCCGGCCGGGCAGAGCTCGCGGAAGCGCCGGATGAAGGCGGCGTGCAGCAGCGACTCGCCGCCGCCGAAGGTCACGCCGCCGCCGGTCGCGCGGAAATAGAGGTCGTCGATCTTCACGCGCCCGATCAGCTCCGCGGCCGTCACGTTCTCGGCCGGGGCTTCGCGCAGCAGCTCCTCGTTGATGCACCAGCGGCAGCGCAGGGGGCAGCCCGCCCCCGCGATCAGCGTGGTGACGCCCGTGCCGTCGGTGCCCATGCGCAGGCGCGACAGGCCCAGCAGCGGAAAGAGCGGCTCAGCCATTGTTTCCCTCCGGGACCCAGGCCACGTCGCCCATCAGCTCGGAGCCCTCGTACTCCCCCGGCGCGGGCTCCGCCGGGAGCTCGCTGCCTTCCTTTTTCAGATCTCCGTCCTCCTCGGGCCAGGCGACCTCGCCCGAGAGCTCGATCTCGGGCTCGGGGGTATCGGCGGGCTCATAGGTCATCATGCCCATAAGGTCGTCGCCGCCGACAGGCGTACGCCCGCCGAAGGGCGAGCAGCCCGCCGCGGAGAGGCCCAGCGAGGCGCAGAGCGCGGCGACGGCCACGCGCTTGCCCAGCGAGGCGCGCAGGGCGAGCTCCCGCTCGAGATAGCGCAGCTCGCTCTCGCAGCGCGGACACGTCCCTTTGCACTCGCCCCGGAACGTGCACTCCCGCGTCACGTAGGGGATGTCGTTCTCGTCCGCGATGCGCTGACGGATCTGCTTGAGGATCCTGCATTTTTCTTTTCCGAGCATGGTCCTGCCCTCCCGTTTTTTGCGTTCTGTCCCTTTTGACGCGCCAAATGGCAAAAAGTTCCCGAAAGAAACGAGCGAAGCGAGGGAAAGACTCCTTCGCTTCGCTCGGGACGGAGGGCGGCGCGCGCCGTTACCGGCAGAGCTCGATCGCCCGCCCGGTGATGTCGTCGCTGCCCGTGCCGTAGGCGTCCACGGTGTACCAGGCCGAGGTCGCCGTGTGCGCGGCTCCGTCGAGCGTCACGATCTCGTAGAGGTGGACGGTGTAGCTGCCGTCGGCGTTTTTCTCCGCATCCGCCTCCGGCGGGAAGAAGCCGTTGTGGCGGAAGTAATAGATCTGCGCCCACTGCGCCAGCTCCTCGGCCGTGTAGGGGCCGCTGTGGGCGGGCAGGAGATAGCTGTGCGGCTCGAAAAGGTAGGTCCCGGTGAGGATATTGTCGTCCGCGCCGCCGGCGAGCGTCTTCTCGTCGCGCTTCACATCCATGAGGATCGCGCCCTCGACCTCGGTGAGCGTCAGCGATTCGAACCAGTCGGAGACGTCCAGGCCCGCTTCGCTGTATACCTTTGCGAAGGCCAGGCCGTACTCGCCCGCGGGCTCGGCCGAGGATGAGTCGAGCGTGAAGACCTCCTCGAAATACTCCGGCTCGCCGGAGCGGAACATCGCGTGCAGCCGGATATCGTCGCCAGTCAGATCGAGCCAGTATTTCAGCATGCCGTCGTCCTGACGGCAGCGGTAGTCAAGGCCGACCCCCGCGCGCTCCATGCGGTAGGTCCCGGTTAGGAGGTTGTCGTCCGCGCCGCCGGCGAGCGTCTTCTCGTCGCGGCGGACCGAGAGAACGACCCTGTCTCCGGCGAAAAGGACCGACAGCGCCTTGAAGCGGTCGGAGACGTCGAAGCCGCGATCGTCCGTGACCTTGACGACGTCGATGCGGTCGTCGGAGAACTCCGCGCTGTCCAGGTCGAGATAATACACCGTCTCGTAGAAGGTCGGCTCGCCGGAGCGGAAATAGCAGTGCAGCACCAGCGTGTCCGCCATGGCGCCGGAGAGGTCCAGCCAGTATTTCGGCATCCCGTTCTTTTCACGGTAGAGATAGGCGTCCGACAGTCCGCTCTCCTCCTCCAGGCCGGGCAGCTCGCTGCCCGGGTCGTTCAGAAACTCGCAGTCGGCCACCACGTCGTCGAGCATGCCGCCGATGGTCATGCCGAGCTCCCCGATCTCCTTGGAGGCGAACATGTAGACCAGCTCTCCGACCTTGACGACGATGCGCCTGTCGGTAACGGCATAGCCGCTGACGGTGTAGCCGTAGTCGGTCTCCCAGCAGAGCTTGTCGCCGTAATGCGCCTGATACGGCTCGTTGGTCACGGTGAAATCGGCGTAGTTCTTCTGCATGGAGGCCGTGAAGTCCTCGATGAACTTTTCCTCCGACTCGTAGGGCATGGCCGTGATCATCACATAGGGGATATAGCCGGCGTGCTGGGCGTAGATGTAATAGGTGCTGCCCTTGAGCACGGCGGTCGTCTCCTCGGGGACCTTGACCTTGAGGTCCCAGTCGGCCAGGGTGTCGTAGTTTTCCTCCGCGAAGCACAGCGAGGGCGCGAGCATCGCGCACACAAGGATCAGGCAGAGCGCCAGACGCAGCGTTTTTTTCATAAGCTCCTCCTTTTCTGTGTCAGGGGAAAAAAACATCCCCCGTCCGCGCGCAAGGGCGCGAACGGGGGATGCGCAAAGATCATTTGTCTCCGTCGTGGACGACGACCTGCGGGAAGGGGATCTCCACGCCCTTGTCGGCGAAGAGAACACGGATGTCGCGGTTGAGCGCGCGCTGCGCCGCGAAGATGTCCTCCTCCTTGACGTCCGCCACGAACTTGAGCACGACGCCGCTGTCGCCCAGCTCGTGCACGCCGAGATAGCGCGGCGCGCCGAGGTAGAGGTCCTTGCGGGCCAGATACATGTCGGGCAGGTTCTCGCTGAGCATCTTCTCGAGCGCGCGCAGGTCGGTCTCGTAGGCGACGCTGCACAGGCAGACCGCCAGAGAGGTGTTGCGCGAGCGGTTCTGGAAGTTGCGGATGTCGGAGTTGTTGACGACCTTGAGGTTGTAGCCGGCGTCCTCGATCGTCGTGGTGCGCACGCCGATGTCGCGGACGATGCCGCGGAAGTCGTCGAGCACGATGATGTCGCCGATGGAGTACTTGCCCTCGAAGATGATGAACAAGCCGGTGATCACGTCCTCGATCAGGCTCTGCGCGCCGAAGCCGAGGATCAGGCCGATGATGCCGATACCGGCGAGGATCGCCGTGGTGTCGACGCCGAGGATGCGCAGGCCCCAGACCACGCCGGCGATGACGGCGAGGTATTTCAGCCCTCCGATGAACATCGTGGTGATCGTGCGGGCGCGGACGTTTTTCCTGCCGATGAGGCCGAGGATCAGCTTGCCGAGCGTGTAGAGCAGCCAGATGACGCAGACGGCCAGCAGCAGCGTCAGCCAGTGGGCCAGGGTGATCTGCCCGCTGCGCTCGATGAGGAAGTTGGCCTTCTCAAGCTCCGCGATCTTGCTCGTCGTCTTCTCGGAGAACGGGAGCCAGTTCGGGTTGAGCAGGAAGATGATGAGCAGGGCCGCGACGGCGGCGCCGATCAGGGTGCCGTTTCCGATAAGGGCTCTCTTTTTGCCTTTCTTGTTCATGGGTTTTCCTCCTATTTTCTTCTGTTGAAAGATCGTCTGCGCCGCGGTCAGGTCCCGATGGGGACGCTCTCCACCGACGCCGTCGGATAGAGGACCGTCGAATAGGTGTCTGAGCCGAGCACGCCGGAGATCTGCACGGTAAATCTTACCGTGCAGGGCCCGCCCGCCGAACTCGTGGGATAGCCGAAGATCCGGTAATCCAGGAAGATGTAGCCGGGATCGCTGTAGTCGGAACCCGTGATCTCCCAGTTGGCGGCCGGGATCGTTTCATACCCGCCGCCGTCGAAGGAGATCTCCGCCGCGGTGACCGTCGCCGTGTATTCAAAGCCGGTATCCCCGTTGTACGCGATCATGATCTGCCCGTTCGCGCTGAACTCGCCCGAGCCGATGAAGGGCGAAGTGAGCGACGCCGAGTCGCTGAAGCTGTGATCGGGCGGGCTCTTGACGACGACCTCGTTGCTGGTGACGCTGCTGGTCTCGCTGAAGGAATCGGTCCCGTCGCTGCCGCTGACCTGAACGGTAAAGTTCAGCACGTACGACCAGGTATCGCCGTGGTCGGGCGCCGCGACGCTGTACATGACCTCGTCGGTGGAGAAGGTCCCCTCTCCGTCGTCGGTCAGCGCCGGCGGCGCGAGGGTGATGGGGCTCTGCGCCGCGCCGTCGATCGTCCAGACGAGCTGCAGGCCGGTCACGGCCGCGGAGTAAGTGTAGCCCGAATACATATCATAATAGATATCGAGCACCGTGTAGACCGGGACCGAATCTCCGGGCGGATCGCTCCAGGCTTCGGGCTTCATGACGCTGTAGCCGTAATCGGGCGCGGGCGCCTGAACGGCGAAGGCCGCGCTGTTGGACGAGCGCAGATTCGTCACGCTGCCGGAGCTGTAGCTGAGCGTGACGCTCAGCGAATAGTCGCCGATGGGGAGAGGATCGCTGCCGGCCGGCTCGCAGCGGACGCGGAAGCGCGGCGGATCGACCCAGTCGTCCACGCCGTACTCAAAGTAGATATCGCCGGGAGCGCTGAGCAGATCTCTCTGCGTGCCGTTCGGGAGGGTGAGCATGACGCTCACCGGCGTGATCGTCGTGTCGGAGGCGTCGGGAACGACGGTCTTGTCGAGCGGGAAGATCACGAGGAAGCCGTCTTCGCTCGGCAGGCTTTCCTCGATGCCGACGGCCGTGCCCGCGCCGAGGTAGTCGCCGTAGCTCACGCCCGGGACGATCTCGATCATATCGGAATAGCCGACGAAGGGACCGTGGCTGGTCTCGGTGTTCCCGCCGGACTCCGTGCCGGTGTACGGGGACGTGGATTCCACGCGGATCCGCAGGTGCGTGGCGTCCAGACCGACGGGAGGCTCGGTCGGAAGGGCGTAGTCATAGGTATAGGCGCTGGCCGCGCCCGTCGGGCTGAGCGTGCCGTGCCCGGGATAGACCTGATCGGAGCGGAGCTGCTCCCAGTTGTCACTGCCGAGGGCCTTGAACCAGTCGAGATAGATGCCGGCGATGCCGCTGGCGCTGTAGGTGAAGGGGTCGCCCGCGGCGGAGCCGATGTCGATGCTCGTGATATCGCCGCTGTAGGACACGGTCATCTCCGGGCCGAAGCCCTGCAGCGCGACCTGCTCGGGCAGGATCTCCAGAGGCAGGGTCTTTTCCTCGCCCTCGAGCGTATAGTGCAGCAGGAAATTGACCTTCCAGGATTCGTCGAGATTGGCCCAGCTGTGGAGGAAGGGGAAGTCCACGTAGGTGCGCAGCGGCACCGTGCCGGTGTCCGTGATATCGCTCCAGCTCACGCTGTCCGACTGGCCGGTCGCGCTGATCGTGGCGTCGACGGAAATGTTTCTCGCGTCGTTGGGCGTGAGCTCATATTGCAGCTCGATCAATCGGAAGCCGGGATCGGAGGGATAGGAATTGAACTCGCCCCAGTACCAGAGGTGCTGGTAACTGATCGTCGGTGCGACCGCCTCTCTTATTCGGAGCGGCGAGCAGATCACTCTCTTGGGCTTCACCAGCGCGAACTCGGCTTGCGAGGGATCCGAATAATTATCCGTGTTCACGTCGGTTCCCGTGCCGTCAAGGTAGAAGATCATATAGAAGTGCGTGGCGTTCCCGGCCGCCGGCGAAGGCCCGTATTCGCTGGATTCCAGCGTGTTCTCATAGGTGAACGTGATCTTCTTCGAGCTGCTGTCCTTTACCGAAGTGACGTGGCTGTCGCCGCCGCCGCTTTCGGTCCACAAGGTCCGGATATCGCCCGCGGTGGTGTAGCTCTCGCCGTATTTGTTCATCCAGCCGATGTCGACGCCGGTAACGTGCACGTCGTAGTCGTGGACGTCATCATCGGCATAGCTGAAGACGAATTCTTCCTTTACGTTCAGCAGATTGTCCAAGCCGGGCGTGACGCTGCCGGAGCTCTCTTCGGCCGTCGCCGTCACGGTCTCGGGCGTGACCGATTCGGAGATCGAGTCCGTCTTGCTCTCGCCGTTGAGCGAATAGCTCATCGAGCCGGTCACGTCCCAGGGATCTCCTGCGTTTTCGGCGTTCCTCGTCTTGGCGTTGAGGGAGAAGCTGCCTTCTCCATTGAAAGTGCCGAAAATATCTTCGCTCCGCGTCATCACCTCGACCGACGTCAACAGGTCGGCCGCCTCGTTGGCGGTGATCTCAATGTTCAGCGCGATGTGGTCAAGGCTCTCGTAGAAGACGGCGCTGAAGCTGATCTCCGGCGAGACCTTCGGGGTCGGCGTAGGCGTCGGGGTCGGGCTCGTAGACGGGCTCGGAGAGGTCGTCGCGGGCGGGTTGTACGGGTAATGCGGAACAGGCGAGGGGCTGGGCGAGGGCGAGGGCGAGGGAGACGGGCTGGGCTCGGTGCTCGGCTCGACACTCGGCTCAACGCTCGGCTCGGCGCTGGGCTCCGTGCTGGGTTCCGCGCTGGGTTCGGGGCTCGGAGAGGTCGTCGGCGCGACGGAGGCGGAAGCCGGAGGAGCCGGCGGGACGTCGTCGGGAGGAGAGCCCGCGCCGCCTCTGCCGCCCGTGGGAGGCACGACGGCGCTGAGCAGGATCAGCAGCGCGCCGGCCACTCCCAACAGGGAAGTCGCCGCCGCGGATCCTACTCCGGCGAGCTTTTTCTTGTGACGGACGCCCCGGACTTTTTCCATCATGGGGAAATGTTCCGGACCTCGTCTGTTTATCTCTGGAATATCCACGCTTGTCAGTGCCTCTCTATATCTTGATCGGTACACGGGATCTGTCAATAGTTATACACTATATATTATAGAGGTCCCGTTGTGGGAAGTCAACAGAAAGCTCGACGTTTTTTGACGCATTTTCTCTTTTTTCCGGAAAAGAGCACCCGCTGCGCGCCGGGCATTGAAATCCCGGCGGGTTTTTGGTATCCTGTTGACGGCGGGCCCGACGGCCGCGCCGCACGGAAAAGAAAAAGGGGGTGTCCTCATGGCCGCGGTCAAGGGCCGCTTCGCGCCGACGCCGAGCGGCAACATGCACGTCGGCAACGCGCTGTGCTATCTGCTCGCCTGGCTCTCCGCCCGCTCGCAGGGCGGGGGCGTCGTGCTGCGCTTCGAGGACACGGACCAACTGCGCATGCGCCCCGGCGCCGTGGAGCAGACCTTTTCCGACCTTCTCTGGCTCGGACTCGACTGGGAAGAGGGCCCCGCGCCGGACGAGCGCGGCGGCGAGTACTTCCAGTCCTGCCGCACGGAGATCTACGATAAGTACTTCGACGAGCTGCGCGCGCGCGGCATGGTCTATCCCTGCTTCTGCTCGCGCAGGGACGTCCGCCTGGCCTCCGCGCCGCACGAGAGCGACCGCGCCGCCGTCTATCCCGGCAGCTGCCGCGATCTCTCGCCGCGGGAGGTCGAGGAACGGATGAAAAAGCGCGCGCCCGCCTGGCGGCTGCGGCTCGGGGACGAGACCGTCGGCTTCCGCGACGCGTTGCGCGGCGAATTCTCCTGCGAGATCCTGCGTGAATACGGCGACTTCCCGATCCGCCGCGCGGACGGCGTGTACTGCTATCAGTTCACCGTTGCGCTCGACGATGCGCTCATGGGCGTGAACGAGGTGCTGCGCTCGCGCGATCTGATCTCCTCCGCCCCCTGGCAGGTCTACGTCCAGCGGCTCTTCGGCTTTGAAGCGCCCCTTTTCGTCCACATCCCGCTGCTGCTCGATCCGGACGGACAGCGCATGGCCAAGCGGGACTTCTCGCTTTCGCTCCGCGAGGTCAGGAAGCACTATTCCCCGGAGGAGGTCGTCGGCAGCCTGGGCTTTCTCGCCGGGCTGCAGGACGAGCCGCGGCCCCGCGCGGCGAAGGAGCTACTGCCGCTGTACGCGCCGGAGAAGCTGCCGCGCGAGGACATCGTGCTGCCGCGCGCGCTCTTCGCCCGCTGTGAGGAGGGCTGAGGGATGAGAGCTTTGTTTGCCGATAAAAAGCGGCGCGCCGATCTCATCGTGATCGCTTCGCTGTTGCTGCTCGCGCTCGTGCTCTATCTGATACTGGGCGCGGTGCGGACCGTGGGCGGCGAGGTCGTGGTGCGCGTCGACGGCGTCGAGACCGAGCGCCACGCGCTGACCGCGGACGGGACCTATCCGCTCAACGGCGGGAGCAACATCCTCGTCATCGGAGAGGGACAGGCCTGGCTGATCGAGGCGAACTGCCCGGATCTGCTCTGCGTCAGGCAGGGGAAGATCCGCTATACCGGCCAGTCCATCATCTGCCTGCCCAACCGCCTGACGGTGACGGTCGAGGGCGGCGAGTCGGACGACGTGGACGCAGCAGTGGGGTGAGGATATGAAAACGAAAAAGGTCGCCCTCATGGCCATGTGCATCGCGCTGGCGATGATCCTCTCCTATGTCGAGAGCCTGCTCCCCTCGCCCGGCGTCCCCGGCGTCAAGCTGGGGCTGGCCAACCTCGTCGTGATCTTCGCGCTCTACAAGCTCGGCTGGGGCGAGGCGGCGGGGATCTCGCTGCTGCGCGTGTTCCTCGTTTCGCTGCTCTTCGGCCATGCGGCGAGCCTGATGTACAGCGCCGCGGGCGCGGCGCTCTCGCTGCTGGGCATGATCCTGCTGAAAAAGACGGACAGGCTCAGCTGCGTGGCGGTCAGCGTGATCGGCGGTGTGCTGCACAACGTCGGCCAGATCCTGACGGCCTGGCTGCTGATGGGTCCGAACGTCGTGTACTACCTGCCGGTGCTGATCCTCAGCGGCACGGCCGCGGGCATCGCGATCGGCGCGGTCTCCGCGCTGCTGATCAGGCGCGTGGACCTGAAATGAGCCGTACGAAGCCGAAAAAGGAAGGTCTTGGGAAAAGACCTTCCTTTCAGAGGGCAGACAAGCCTTTGAGGAAATGTATCGATACGCAGGGGGAGAGCGAAGAGAGGGGGCGGGGAGCCCCCTTTCTTCGTTCAATCACAGCAAAACGGGAACTTCAAAACAGTTCCCGTTTTGCCTTTCAGGCTGTCGGCACGTTGTCGACAGCCTGAAAGGAAGGTCTTGGGAAAAGACCTTCCTTTTTTACGCGCCGAGCTCCTGCTTGATGCGGCCGATCGCGCCCTTTTCCAGGCGCGAGACCTGCGCCTGCGAGATGCCGATCTCGCGGGCGACCTCGGTCTGCGTGCGGCCGTCGTAAAAGCGCAGGGCCAGGATGCGCCGCTCGCGCGGGCTGAGGCGGGAAACGGCCTCCTCGAGCGCGATCTGCTCGAGCCACTGCTCGTCGCCGTTTTTCGTATCGCCGATCTGGTCCATGATGCAGGCGCTCTCGCCGCCGTCGCCGAACACCGGCTCGTAGAGCGAGACGGGCTCGCAGATCGCGTCCATCGCGAAGACGATCTCGGAGCGCGCGATGCCGGTCTCGGCGGAGAGGGCCTCCACGCTCGGCTCGCGCCCGGTGGAGGCGAGCAGCTTCTCCTTGGCCTGCAGCACGCGGTAGGCCGTGTCGCGCATCGAGCGCGAGACGCGCAGCGCGCTGTGGTCGCGCAGAAAGCGCCGCAGCTCACCGGCGATCATCGGGACGCCGTAGGTGGAAAACTGCACGCCCTGCGAGAGGTCGAAGGCGTCCACGGCCTTGATGAGGCCGATCACGCCGACCTGGAAGAGGTCGTCCATGCTCTCGCCGCGGCCCGAAAAACGCTGTACCACCGAGAGCACCAGCCGCAGATTGCCCGCGATCAGCTTTTCCCGCGCCTGTCTGTCTCCGGCGCGCGCCCGTTCGAGAAGCGTCTTCGTCTCCGCGCTTTTCAGGACGGGCAGCTCCGCGGTGTTCACCCCGCAGATCTCGACCTTCCCCTGCATAAAAGAAAGCTCCACCCCCGCAAACAAGAGTGGAGTTAGTATTTCCCGACGCGCGGGAAAACATACGGCGGCTTTTGCCGCCGCGGCGCGGCGTTTGCACTCGACTTTTGGCACGATGCGGTGTATAATCTGCAGAAGAAAGATCATCAGCGCCCGCACTTTCCGAAAGGGGCGGGCAAAAGGAGCGCAGCATGGAGAGGTCCGGAGCAAAAACGAAAAGCCGCCGATGGCTGTGGGCCGCGGCGGTCGTGCTTGTCCTGGCCGCGGGCGCCGCGCTGCTGCTCTCCACGGTGCGGATCGGCGGACGCTTCTATCGCCGCGCCGAGCTGATCGACGCGCGCGAGGCGACTCTCTCCGCCGCGGATTACGACGCGGCGGCCGCCGCGCTGCCCGGCAGCGTGATCCGCTGGAGCGTCCCGCTCGGGGACGAGCGCTTCGACAGCTTCTCCGAGACGCTGACGCTCTCCTCCCTGCCGGCGGAGGACGTGGAGCTGCTGCGGTATTTCCCGCATCTGAGATCGATCGACGCGACGGGCTGTCCGGACTGCGCCGCGCTCGCCGCGGCCTCGCGGATGCTGCCCGGGACGGAGATCTGCTGGTACGTCCCGAGCGCCGACGGCGAGATCGACGGCAACGCCGAAGCGCTCGCGGTCAAGGCGCTCTCCTGCGGCGAGCTGCGCGCGCTGCTGCCCCTGCTGCCGCGGCTGAAAACGCTCGATCTGCGCGAGAGCTCCCTCTCGGAAGCGGAGGCGGACGCCCTCGCGGCGGACTTCCCCGCGCTGGAGCTGAAGAGGAGCTTTCTGATCTGGGGCCTGCGCGCGGACGCCGACGCGGAGGAGCTCGACCTGAGCGGCCGCACGGGCGAGATCGCCGAGCTCACGGCGCACGCCGGCGCGCTGCCGGCGCTCAAGCGGATCTCCTTCGGCGGCCGGGCGATCGACGCGGAGGACTTCGCGGCGCTGCGCCGGGCCTTCCCGGAGGCCGCGCTCGACTGCAGGGCGTCGCTTTACGGTCTTGAGGTCGACCCGCAGGCCGATACGATCGACCTCAGCGGCGTCCCCGTCTCCGACACCGCCGAGCTCGAAGCGCTGCTGGACGCGCTGCCGGGGATCAAAAAGGTGGACATGTGCTCCTGCGGCCTCTCCGACGAAGAGATGGAGGCGCTCAACGCGCGCCATCCGGGCGTGGATCTCGTCTGGCTGATCACCTTCGGCGGCGGGCGCTATACGGTGCGGACCGACCTTGTCAGCTTCTCGTCGCTGCGCACGCACTTCGGCGAGGTCCAGCACCGCTTCACCGACGAGGAGATGGCGCCGCTGTTCCGCTACTGCCGCCATCTGCGCGCGCTCGATCTCGGGCACAACTATCTCAAAGACATCACGCCCATCGGCGAGCTGCGCGAGCTGAGGATCCTGATCCTGGGCGACAACCCCTATCTCGAGGACCTCTCGCCGATCGGGAACCTGACGGAGCTGGAATACCTGGAGCTGTTCAATTCCCACCGGGACTACGACTTTTCCTTCCTCTGCCGGCTCACGAAGATGCGCTATCTGAACCTCGGCTTCCTCTCGGCGCTGGACGACGTCGGCTTTCTCAAGGCGATGCCCGAGCTGAAGATGTTCTGGCTGCGCGGCACCTCCGTTCCCGACGAGGTGGCCGCCGCCTGCGAGGAGAAGTACCCGGACGTGCTCTTCCATTACGGCAACTGCGGCTGGGAGGCCTCGGCCACCTGTCACGGCTGGCGCCGCACGGACGCGAACATCCTCGTGCGCACGCTGTTCCGCTCATGGCGCGACGTGATCGCCATCGAGAGTCTCGACGACGTGCGCTTCGACCCCGAGGCGACCGTGATCTACTGCATCCCGCTGGACGCCTGAGAAAAAAAGAAAAGCAGGCCGCGCGCCCCGAGGGCGCGCGGCCTGCCGTTTGCTTTATCGTCAGAAAATACCGGTGAGGAAGATCTCGACGCCGATGCCGATGAGGATGAGCCCGCCGAGGATCGGCGCGATGCGGTCGAGCTTCCGGCCGATCGTGCGGCCGAGGCAGAGCCCGCAGAGGCAGATCGCGAGCGTGACCGCGCCGATGATGAGCGACTCGGTCAGCGCGGCGGAGAAGGGGTATTCCTCGATCGTGAAGCCGACGGAGAGCGCGTCGATCGAGGTCGCCACGCCCTGGAGCAGCAGCGTGCCATGGCCGAGCGCCCTTTTCTCCTCCGCTTCCTCCTCCGCGCGCCCACGGACGCCCTCGAGGAGCATCTTGCCGCCGATGTAGAGCAGCAGTCCCAGCGCGATCCAGGGGATGAACCTCTGAAAAGCGGTGAAGCTCTCGGCGATCGTGCGCACGCAGAGCCAGCCGAGCAGCGGCATCAGGATCTGGAAGAGCGCGAAGCAGCCCGCGATGCGCAGGCGCTGGGCGTGCTTCATGTCGGGGTCGGCGATCGCGTTGGCGACGGAGACGGAAAAGGCGTCCATCGCCAGGCCCACGCCGAAGAGCACGCTGTTGAGGAAAAAGGCAAATCCGAGCGTCATGGGACGCCTCCCGAAAGTACAGAAAAAGGTCAAGTGCGGCCATTGTAGCACCCGCGCCGCGGACTGTCAACGAAAGCCGGATTATTTCAGAAAAAAAGCTTGACTTTTCCCGCACGGCAGGATATATTATACGAGCGCTCCGAAGACAGCAGGTGGCGATCCCCGCCGTAAATCCTGCCGAGGACAACAACAATCGAGTTCCTTCATTGTTATTGTGCCTTTGCGTCCTTTGGATGCAGAGGTTTTCTTTTTGGGCGCCATCAATCGTGTGGAGGTGAAAAAACACACATGCCGAACGCAAAGGTTCTCAGCGAAAAGCAGGCGATCGTCGAAGCTCTGGTCGAACGCATCAAGTCCGCCGGCGCGGGCATCCTGGTCGATTACCGTGGCATCACGGTCCTCGAGGATACCGCTCTGCGCGCCGAAATGCGCAAGGAAGGCATCGACTACACGGTCGTCAAGAACACCCTGACCAGGAAGGCTCTGGACAAGCTCGGAATGAGCGGTCTGGACGAAGTGCTCAACGGCACGACCTCTCTGGCCACCACCGCGGGCGATCCCATCGCGCCTTTCCGTATCATCAGCGATTACTCCGAAAAGCTCAAGGAGCGCTTCAACATCAAGGCCGCCTTTATGGACGGTCAGATCCTGAGCGAGTCCGAGATCGCGGAGATCGCGCAGCTTCCTTCCAAGGACGCTCTGTACGCGAAGGTCCTGGGCACCATGATCGCACCCATCACCGGCCTGGCCGTCTGCCTCGGCCAGATCCTGGAGCAGAAGGGCGGCTCTCTCGAGTCCGCCGCTCCCGAAGCCGCTGCGGAATGATCGCAGCAAAGAAAAACAATTTGGAGGAAAATTACAATGAGTGAAAAAATCACCGCCATGATCGAAGAGATCAAGGGTCTGTCCGTTCTGGAGCTCAGCGAGCTCGTCCACGCCCTCGAGGAGACCTTCGGCGTCTCCGCCGCCGCTGTCGCCGCCGGCCCCGCCGTCGCCGCCGCCGGCCCGGTCGTCGAAGAGAAGACCGAGTTCGACGTCGTCATGACCAGCTTCGGCGCCGAGAAGATCAAGGTCATCAAGGAAGTCCGCGCCATCACCGGTCTCGGCCTTGCCGAGGCGAAGGCTCTCGTCGAGTCCGCCCCGAACGCCAAGATCAAGGAAGCCGTTTCCAAGGAAGACGCCGAGGCTCTCAAGGCCCAGCTCGAAGGCGTCGGCGCTACCGTCGAGCTCAAGTAAGCTCGAGACAAACGCCGCGTTGTCTGTCCGATCCGGGACAGACGCCCGAAAGCAAAAACAGGGATCGTTTTCGATCCCTGTTTTTTTGTTGCAAAAGCGCCGAAACAAGGGCCTGCGCCGCCGTATGTTTGGCGGGAATGACAATTGCCTGCGCGCCGCGGCGCAGGGTATACTAAAGGCGCGGCAAACAAGTTCA
>JBGUZD010000083.1:0-24713 GCA_045222695.1 Candidatus Limivicinus sp. | reverse complement strand
GCTATGTATTCCGAGCATTTTCAACGAAGCCCGGCGCGAAAAGTTCCTTTTGAGGCTGCCGTGTCCCTTTGTGAACGCGCCTTCCGGCGCTTCCGGCTCTTTTTCCGCCAGACTTCGTTATAGGAGGCGGGAGATACAACGCGGTATCCTCCCGCCTCAAAGGCCTCGTCTGACGAAAAAAGCGCGCGGAGATCTTCAACAAAAAACGGAAGGACTGTGTCCTTCCGTTTTTTTATTCTTCAAACGACACGATATTGTTGACCCACTTGCGGCGGCGCAGCAGGTACGTGCCGATCGCGCACTTGATGAGGTCGAGCGCGTAAACGGCGATGTACAGCGGCAGGATCGGCAGGGCCGTAAAGCGCGAGAGCACGAAGGCCGTCGGTACGGCGACGCACCAGAGAAAGGCGCTGTCGAAGATGAAGGTGACGACGGTCTTGCCGCCGGAGCGCAGGGTGAAGTAGCAGGCGTTGGTATAGGCGTTCATCGGCATCGCCGCCGCGCTGACGTACAGCAGCGAGCAGGCCAGCGCCTTGACGCCCTCGCTTGTATTGTAGATCTGCGGGATCAGCGGCGCCACGCAGGCCATGGTCGAGCCGATCAGCAAACTCAGCGTCAGGGCGAAGGCGATCAGCTTGCGGTCCTCGTCCACGGCGCGCTCGAGCTCGCCCGCGCCGAGCAGCTGGCCGATCAGGATGGAGATCGCGTTGCCCATCGCGAAGAAGGCGCAGAGGAAGAGATTGGTGATCGTCGTGGAGATGTTCAGCGCGGAGATGACCTCCAGCCCGCGGACGGAATAGCACTGGTTGAGCACCGTCATGCCGCTCGCCCAGAGCAGCTCGTTGAGCAGCAGCGGCGCGCCGAGACGCAGCATCCGGCGCGCGAGCTCTCCGGGCACGCGCAGCGAACGGTAGGCGCCGACGATGAAGGGAAAGCGTACGCTGTTCCGGTGGGTCCAGACGATCACGACCGCGCATTCGACGAGCCGCGCGATCAGCGTGGCGGCCGCCGCGCCGACGACGCCCATCGCCGGGAAGCCCAGCTTGCCGAAGATGAACACGTAGTTCAGGACCAGGTTGACGAACACGGCCGCGAGACCCGCCTTCATCGGCAGCAGCGTCTCGCCCGTCTCGCGCAGCGTGCTCGCGTAGATCTGGCAGACGGCGAAGGGCAGCATCTGCAGCAGCATCACGCGCAGATAGGCAAGACCGTGCGCGAGCGTGGCGTCCAGGTCCAGGCGCTCCCGCCCCTCGTGCAGGAACAGGCGGATCAGCTCTCCGCCCCTCCAGATGAGGAGAGAGGAGAAAAGAACGAAAGCGCCGACGGCGATGTACAGCTTCGCGCGGAAGGTGTGACGTACGCCCTCGTCGTCGCCCTTGCCGCAGAACTGCGCCGTGAAGATCCCCGCGCCGGCGAGCCCGCCGAAGATGCAGAGATTGAACACGAACAGCAGCTGATTGACGATCGCCACGCCGGACATCGGCTCGGTGCCGACCTGGCCGACCATGATGTTGTCGAGCAGGCTGACGAAGTTCGTTATGAGGTTTTGGATGAGGATCGGCACGAGCACGGCAAAGAGCTTGCGGTAAAAGGCCCGGTCGCCGATCAGACTGCGCAGGAACATAACTCGCCTCGAAATGGGATAGATCGCCGCCTATTGTATCGGGACGGAGCGAAAAAGTCAATCTTCGAAAACAGGCTTTTGCATCGAAAGGGAAAAAAGAAGGGCCGCTCTGCGTAAGAGCGGCCCTTCGGGAGCCTGCGGCTTATTCAAAAGGAAAGGCCTCGCGGCTGACGTGCTCGAGAAGATCGTTGTGCGCCTCATCCGGGCCGACGAGCGAGCGGTAGAGCCCGAAGCGATGACTGTCGAAGGGATGGCCGTAGCCGTAGACGTAAAACGCCCATTGCTGCTGCGTCACATGCTGAAGGTAGGCCTCCTGCGCAACCTGGAAGGGGCTGCGCCAGCCGAGCTCGCCCGCGATGCCCTCATAGCTGATCCAGGTGATGTCCTCGGGGTCGCCGTAATAATGCAGGTAGGTCTTGGGCGTGTCCCAGACGCCGTATTTCTCGGCGGAAGCGGGGAACTGCTCCGGATCGGCGGCAGCCTCCACGGCCCGCTCGACGGAAAGCGCGTTGAGGATATGCGCGCCGTGGCCGTACTCGCCGTCCTCGGCCTGCGTCACGACGACGAGCGGCCGGAAGCGGCGGATCATTTCGACCTGGAACTCGGCAAATTCATCCGCGCCGTAGTGGTTGACGGCGGCCCAGTAGGAGCGGCACTCGTAGTCGTCGACCTCGTTCGTCATCGGATAGAAGTGGTCTCCGCAGACCCACAGGCCGTTGAGCGCCTCATGCGGACGGAAACGGTAGTTGGAAAAATTGCTCATATAATTGCTGGTCATATAGCAGACCTGCACGCGCAGACCGCGCACGGCGGAATAGTAGGGGATCAGCCCACCGAAGAAGATCAGCTCGTCGTCGTAGTGCGTCGAGAAGACAAGGATGTCCGCGGCGCCGTTGATCGTCTGCCAGGTCTGAACAAAGGAGGGGAGATAGCCGTCCGTAAAGGCATAGACGTCCCGGATCAGAACGGGATAGTCCGGCAGGCAGATCCGCACGCTCTTTGAGGGCGCGTCGAGGGAGACGTATTCGTGCAGGTAGCCCTCCCGGCCGCAGAGCTGCTCGCCGCCCTCGGTGCGCAGCGTCCACTCGTCGGGATAGCTGCCGAAGACGATGTACAGCGAGGAGATCTCCTTCTCGGCCGTGAGCGTGATCTCCGTCCCGGCGGGGAAAGTGTAGTCGGAATAGTAGTTGTCGTCGAGGAGATTGCGCGCGGCGCGAAAGTCGTCGTATGCGAGCGTCAGCTCCAGCTGCTCCGCCGCGTACTGCGGCACGGGCGTGGGCTCGGGCGTCGGCACGGGCGTGGGGATGGGCGTGGGCTCCGGCGTGGGGAGCGGCGTGGACGCATCCGCATCCCGCGGGACGCTCTCCGGCGCGGAGAACACCCCGGAGACATACAGCGCCGCCGAGACGATCAGCAGAGAGAACAGCAGCGCGATCACAAGGATGAGTTTACGTTTCATAAGGCCATAGGACCGCGGGCTTCAGCCCGCGCTTTCTGAAGGGTCGGGCAGGGGAAACTGCTCGCGCGAGACGTTTTCCATCAGGTCGTTCCTCGACAGGTCGGGCCCGACAAGACTGCGGTAGAGCCCGAAGCGGTGACTGTCGTCGGGATCTCCGAAGCCGCAGACATACACGTCGTCCCATTGCTGCTGCGTGATATGCAGCGCAAAGGCAGCCTGCGCCGCCTCGAAGGGCGTCAGATTGCCGAGGGCCTCGGAGGGCTCCTCGTAATCAAGGACCGTCATCGTCTCGTCGCCGCCGTAGTTGTGCAGATAGGTCTTGGGCGTGTCCCAGACGCCGTATTTCCCGACGGATTCCGGAAACTGCTCCGGGTCGGCGGCCGCCTCGACGGCTCGTTCGACAGACAGCACCGTCAGGATATGCGCGCCGTGGCCGTACTCGCCGTTTTCGGCCTGCGTCACGACGACGAGCGGCCGGAAACGGCGAATCATCTCGGTCTGGAAGGCGGCGAAGGCGTCCCTGCCGTAGCGGCGCTGCGCGCCTTCAAGGGAATAGCAGAATTCGTCCTGCGCGGTGTTCGTGACCGGATAGACGCGGTCGCCGACCGCCCAGAGGCCGTTGAGCGCCTCGTGCGGGCGGAAGCGGTAGTTCCGGAAATAGGAATTGCGGTTGTTCGGCGCGTAGTTGGTGGTCATGTACACGACCTGCACGCGCAGACCGCGCACGGCGGCGTAATAGGGAATCATGCCGCCCATGTATACCAGCTCGTCGTCGGCGTGCGTCGAGAAGATCAGGATGTCGGCGCATTCGTCCGAGGGCTGCCAGACCTGCACGTCCGCGCCCGGACGGCCCGCCGAATAGGCGCTGATCTCGGCGATCGCCACCTTGTGCTGCGGGATCGTGATCTCGACGGCGTCCGAGGGAGTATCCAGCAAGACGTATTCGTGGAGGAAGCCGTTCTGCCCGCACAGCTGCTCATTCCCGCCGGATGTGAGCGTCCACTCGCCGGGATAGGTCCCGAAGAGGATGTACAGCGAGCAGATCTCCTCCTCCGCCTGCAGCGTGATGCGCGTCCCCGGGGCGAACAGCCAGTCGGTGAGGTAGCTGCCGTCGGTGACGGTCCGGGCGGCATTGCCCGGAGCTTTGATCGTCAGGGCGAGAGGCTCGGCCTCCGGCTCGGGCGTCGGTTCGGGCGTGGGCTCGGGCGTGGGCTCGGGGGTCGGAGCGGGCGTCGGGGCTGCCGTCGGCGCAGGCGTCGGAGCGGGGGTTTCCGCCGCGGGCGCGCTCTGCGCGCAGGCGCAGAGCAGCAGCGCCAGGCAGATCAGGAAGGGGAGAGTCCTCTTTATGCTCTTACGCATTTGAAACAATGCCATTCTTCTTCACGGAAGTGCTCCGCGATCAAAAAGCCGTTGGCGCGGATCGCCGCGGCGACCTCGTCCTCGCGGCCGTCGATGACGCCGGAGGCGATGAAGACGCCGTCCGGCGCGAGAAAGGCGCCGACGAGCGCGGAGAGCGGGATGATCACGTCCGAAACGATGTTGGCCAGCACGAGATCGTAGCCGCCGCCGAGGAGGCGGCGCAGCGAGGCGTCCGAGAGGATGTCCCCGGCATAGACCGAAAAGCGGTCCTTCCCGATGCCGTTGAGCGCGGCGTTGGCCGCGGCCACGTCCGGCGCCTTGGGGTCGATGTCGCAGCCGACGCATGTCCCGCAGCCGAGCAGCAGCGCCCCGATGCCGAGGATGCCGCTGCCGCAGCCGAGGTCGAGCACGCGCCTGCCCTTGCCGGCGCAGCTCTCCAGCGCGGCGAGGCACATCCTCGTCGTGGGATGGCTGCCCGTGCCGAAGATCAGCCCCGGATCGAGCCGGAGGGGGATGCGGCCGTTCTGCGGCGCGTCCTCCCATTCGGGCACGACGACGAGCTTTTCGCCGACCTCGATGGGCTTGTAGTATTCCCGCCAGTTGTTCTCCCAGTCGCTGTCCTCCACATAGGAGACGGCAAGAGAGGGGTATCTCGCCCGGATCGCGGCGAGGATCGCGCGGCCGTCTTCATCGTCCGCAAGATAGGTCTTGATGCGGCTCACGCCGGCATAGCTCTCCTCCAGCTCGCGGTCCACATAGTCCCAGTACTGACGGTTGTTCTCGAGGAATTCCCGGAAGTCCTCCTCGTTCTCGATCACAAAGCCGCCCGCGCCGAGCGCGGCGAGCTCCTCACAGCGCGCGTCGAGTTCTCCGCCGGGGGTGTCGACGCATACTTCGATCCAGCGCATGCTCATCTCTCCCATTTGTCGCAGAGGTGGTTGATCTGATCGGTGAATTTGCCCACGTCCTTGTTGGACATGCCCTCGCAGCCGCGAATGACGGCGAGAAGACGCTCGCCCGCCGCGAGCAGCTTTTCAAAGAGCATGCGCTTGCGCTGCGCCTGCGGCGTCTCGGCGGCCTTCTTCGTGACGGGCACGCCCGCGGGCTGCTCGACGAAGCGGCCCGCCAGCAGGTCGTATACCGTGCCGCTGTACGGCGCGAAGGTCCTGCAGCCGAGCCTGTCGGCGACAAGGCCCGCGAAGGACTCGACCGCGGCGTCCTCGCCGTGATTGACGAAGATCATTTCGGGCTTGTTCCGGAAAGCGCCGAGCCATTCCAGCAGCCCGTCGCGGTCGGCGTGGCCGCTCTTGCCGGGCATGAAGAGGATCTCGGCGTTGACGGCGATATCCTCGCCGAAGAGTTTGACCGTTTTTTTCTCGCCGTCGAGCAGGATGCGCCCGAGCGTGCCGACGGCCTGATAGCCCACGAAGAGGATCGTGCTCTCTCTGCGCCAGAGGTTGTGCTTGAGATGGTGGCGGATGCGGCCGCCCTCGCACATGCCGGAGGAGGAGAGGATGACCTTGGGCGTTTTGTCGTCGTTGATCCGCTTGGACTCGTCGCTCGAGACCGAGATCTGCAGCCCGGGGAACATCAGCGGGTTGACGCCGCTTTCGAGGAGCTTCTGCGTCGGTTCGTCGAAGCAGTCGCGGCTGCACTGGAGAAAGATGCTCGTCGCCTCGACAGCGAGCGGGCTGTCGACGTACACGGGGAAGTCGCCGTGCCCCTTGACGAGATGGGCGTTTTTGAGCTCGCGGATCAGATAGAGCATCTCCTGCGTGCGGCCCACCGCAAAGGAGGGGATCACGACGTTGCCGCCGCGGTCGAGCGTGTGCTGGATGACGCCGGCGAGATACTGGGCCGAGTTGGAGGTGGTCTCGTGCAGACGGTCGCCGTAGGTGGATTCCACGACGACATAATCGGCCTCGGTGATATGCTCCGCCCGCCGGATGATCGGCAGGTTCTTATTGCCGAGGTCGCCGGAAAAGGCGATCTTCTTCGTCACGCCGCCCTCGGTGAGCCACAGCTCGATCGAGGCCGCGCCCAGCAGATGGCCCGCGCTGACAAAGCGCAGGGCGACGTCCTCGCCGATGTGGATCAGTTCGTCCTCCCGGCAGGGGCGGAAGCAGTTGACCGTCGCCTGCACGTCGTCGAGATCGAAAAGCGGCTCGACGGGCAGCTCGTCGCCGGCGCGCTGAGCCTTGCGCTGCTGCCATTCGGCCTCCTGCATCTGGATGTTCGCGCTGTCGCGCAGCATGATGTCGCAGAGGTTGGCCGTCGCCTCGGTCAGATAGATCCCGCCGTGAAAACCCCTTTTGCACAGCAGCGGCAGCCGCCCGGAGTGGTCGATATGTGCGTGCGTCAGCAGCACGAAGTCCAGCTCCGCGGGATCGACGGGGAGCTCGCGGTTGACGAAAACGTCCTTGCCCTGCTCCATGCCGCAGTCCACGAGACCGTAACGCCCGCCGACCTCCAGAAAGGTGCAGCTGCCGGTGACCTCGTGCGTCGCGCCGAGGAAGATGATCTTCATCGCATACGCCTCCGTGTTCATGTTTTCTAACTAATTATTCTATCATACCGCGCCTGCGTTTTCAACGCGCGGCACGGCTTTTGCGAAAAAAACAGAGAGCCCGCGGGCTCTCTGTTTTCCCTTATTTGATCTGATAGACGCGCGGCACGCGCTTGGAGACCGCGCAGAGCAGCTCGTAGGGGATGGTCTGCGCCGCGGCGGAGAGCTCCTCGAGGCTGCAGCGCCCGCCGAAGATCTCGACCTCGCTGTCGACGGCGGCCTCGGGGATGGCCGAGACGTCGGCCATGCACATGTCCATGCAGATGCTGCCGCGCTGCGGCGCGAAGCCTCCGGCCACGGCAAAGCTGCAGCGGTTCGAGCACAGGCGCGGAAGCCCGTCGGCATAGCCGATGCCCAGCACCGCCATGCGCGTGATCCCGTCGGTCGTGAAGCGGCGGCCGTAGCTGACGTCGGTGCCCGCGTCGTAGTGCTTGATCGTCGTGATGCGTGTGACGAGGCGCATGCAGGGCCGCAGACCGAGCGTGCCGACGTCGTCGCCGTAGCCGTATAACAGCAGTCCCGGACGCACCATGTCCAGCATCATCTCCGGATAGTGCACGACCGCGCCGCTGTTGGCGCAGTGGCGGATCGCGAAGCGAACGCCGCCGCGCTCGGCCACGGCCGCGATCACGCGCAGAAAGAGATCGAACTGCGCGCGGGTGTAGGCCTCGTTGTCCTCGCCCGGCTCGTCGGAGACGGCAAAGTGTGTAAAGACGCCTTCGGCCTCGAGCCCGGGCAGCGAGCAGGAATGGATGACGTTATCCACGCCCTCGTCGAAGCGGCCGCCCGCGCAGAGGAAGCCCAGACGCGACATGCCGGTGTCGAGCTTGATGTGCACGCGCAGCGTCAGCCCCAGCCGCGCGGCCTCGCGCGAATACTCCTCGGCCTTGGCCAGACAGGTCACGGCCTGGGTGAGCTCGTTGCGGACCAGCGTTTCGGTGAATTCCGCGGGGGTATGGCCCAGGATCAGGATCGGCAGATAAACGCCGCTTTGCCGCAGCTCCATCGCCTCGTCGAGACAGGAGACGGCCAGGTAGTCCGCCCCCGCGTCCTGCAGCAGATGCGAGACCTGCACCGCCCCGTGGCCGTAAGCGTCGGCCTTGACCACGCCCAGAAAGCGGCAGCCCTCCGGCAACCGGGCGCGGATCGCCTCGTAGTTGTGCCGCAGCGCGCCGAGCGAGATCTCCGCCCAGGTCCTTTTTCTCAGATCGTCCATAGCGACGCCCCCTTTATCGCCTGATCACCATGATGATCGGATGGCGAATGATCGTGTCAAGCATCCGCCCGATGCTCCTTGCAATGAATATCCGGCGCAGCAGCCATACTGCTGCGCTGAGCAGCAACGCTGCTCGGCGGAACGCCCTGCGGCGTTTCGCCATCAGATAGTCATTATAGCATGCGTCCGGCGGGAATTCAATGCTCTTGACGCCCCGCCTTTCAAGACCGCACTTGCGCCGCGAAGAGATCGAGTGTATAATCATATCGGAAATAAGCCCGGAGAGAGAGGGGAAAGAATGAACGACTCCAAATTTACCGCGCACTCGTTTCTGTTGGTTTTCACGATCGTCACCGCGATCTTTTTCTTCTTCGCCGTGAAGGTCGTCGATCTGGCGGATCGCTACACGGCGAACGATTACTATCCCATCGAGGGGACGGACGATCTGGCGATCCGCTATTCCACGCAGAAAACGAGCGGGATCTACCGCGGCGACAAGAACACGAGCACGCTCATGCTCGAGGGACTGTACGGCTTCGACTGGGGCTGTGTGGCCGACGGCGACTGGCTGTATCTCAACGAGTACCGCAGCAGCGAGATGGGTATGCGCTTCTGCCGCGTCGTGCGCGTGGATATGAACAGCTTTGAAAAAGAAGTCGTGCTCGAGGACGCGATCCTGCGCGGACGCTGCGCCTCCGGCGAGATCGTCTGTCTCGACGAGTGCATGATGCCCTCGACCTTTCCCAAGACCAACTGCCTCTGCGCGCTCTACGCCGTCGCCGCGCCGCAGCTGCGGCCGGAATCCGACGGCGCGAAGGTCGTCTATCTCGATCCGCAGACGGCGCGGGAGCTGTACAGCGTCCGGGACGAGGCCGCGCTGTCGGAGGATTTCGACGCGATCTACCTGGAACGCACGCTCGGGGAGGTGAGAGGATGAGCTTCGGCTTCGATCGGAAAAAGCTTACCGGAGCGACGCTCGCCCTCCGGATCCTGGAGCTCTCGAGCGCGCTGCTGCCGCTGTACGCGATGGCCGCGGTCGGGTATCCCCGGCTGCTCACCGTCGAGAGCGTCTTTTCCTTCCTGTGCAGACTCGGCGCCTCGCTCGTCCCGCGCGTCTGGCTGTGGGGGCTCGGATGGCTCTACAAGCTCACGGCGAAGGAGCTTCTGGTCTGCTTCGCGCTGCTGGTCCCCGCGCTCCTGATCGGGCTCGGCGCGGACAACCTGCTGCGCGCCAGGGCGGAGACCGCGCGCCGCGCGAGGATCGGCCTGGCCGCGTTCCTCGCGCTCGAGATCGTGCTGCATCTGCTGCCGCTGCGCATCAACAGCGTTTTCGGAACGGCGGAAAACCTGATCGCCGCCGCCGTGCTCGCGCTGTGCCTTGCGCTGACGCTGCTGGATCTGCGGGCGGAGAAAAACAAGGGATAAATCAACACGCAAAAACGGACGCGCCTTTTCAGGCGCGTCCGTTTTTGCGTTTCTGCCGTTCAGGCCCGCGTCCAGAGCAGCATGCCGTCCTCGAACACGGGGACGAGCCTGCCCGTATCGCGCAGCCAGGCGAGATAGGAGCGCAGCGTGCTGCCGACGAGGACGTACTGTTCAAAGTTCATCGTCAGCGCGTAATCGCGGAACAGCCGCTGCAGGATCGCCTCGAAGCAGCGCGGCTCGGCGCAGAGGGCGACGACTCGCTCGGCAATCTCGTTGACCTTGTCGATGTTCAGCTGCGCCAGGGGCGCGATATCCTCCGTCGGGGCGGCGTGGGAGGGAACGAAAAGCCGCGCCTCCATGCCCTTGACCTTTTCGAGCGTGTCGAGATAGGCGGCGACGTCGTAGATGAAGCCGATCTGATACTTCTCCAGCGTCTCGGCGCTCGAGAGGCAGTCCGCAAGGAACACGACGCCGTCCGGCGTGCGGAAGCCGACCATGTCGAAAAAGTGTCCCGGGAGGGGGATGGTCTCAAAGCCCTCCGGCAGGACCTCGTTCGTCAGAGGCTCGGCGTCGCTCTCCTGCGCAAGGAGGAATTTATGCCGCAGGTCTTTGGGGGGATAAGCGCCGTAGAGGAAGGCGGGCTCGAGGATGGGATGGCGCGTGACCGCGCAGTCGATCCCCGGCGCGTAGATCCTGCAGCCCGTCTGCCCCTGCAGATAGCGGTTGCCGCCGATGTGGTCGGCGTTGGCGTGCGTGTTGTAGATCGCGCGCAGCTTCCAGCCCTCTTTGTCCAGGATCTGCCGGAGCTTTCTTCCCGCGTCCTTGTCGTTGCCGCTGTCGATGAAGCAGACCTCGCTTTCGTTCAGACGGTAAAGGCCGATCTTGGCGGGGCTTTGGATATAAAAGCAGCGCTCGGTCAGTTGGATGAGTTCAAACATGGCGACGTCCTCCTTCGCGGTTTTTCGATCATGGGCGCAGGCTCTGCAGGTATTGCTCGAATTCCGGCGTGCGCGACCAGTATTTCACGCCCCAGTTCTCAAAGCTCCACTCGTCCATGTAGGCGTTGCACTCGTAATCGACGTAATAGAGCAGCCCTCCGTTCACGACAAAATTCGTCGGGAAGTAGTCGATGTTCAGCCCCGCGGCCCTCGCCAGGGCCGCCATTTCGCGGACCTGGGGGAGATAGGGCTCGACGGAAACGCCGTCGCGCACGAGCTCGAACACCGTCGGGCCTTCGACGTATTCCTTGACGATGCGCTCGGCCTGCGCGTCGATATCCAGCATACGCGGCACGCGGATCCCGGCCTGCAAAAGACGCTCATAGTCGCGTCGCTCGGCCTCGATCTTGTCGCCGAAGCGGTAGTACTCGCAGGGCTCGTGGTGGATCTGCTTGAGCACGACCCGCCCGCCGTCCCGCTCCGCGAGATAGGAGTAGCCGCCTTTTCCGTGCCCGAGCAGGGAAAGGAGGCGCAGCTCCGCGCCGTTGACCGCGACGCTCTGTGGCGCGGCGGCGTTCATTCTTTTTTCCTCTTCGGCGCGGGGAGCGCGTCCGCGGCGGCACGCACGAGACGGCAGCACAGCGCGCGGTCATCTATATCCGCAACGAGCTGCTCCTTTGCGCCGGGGTAGGGGACGTCGAACTGCGGCGCGCGGCCCTCCTCGTCCAGGATGCGCAGCACCGCGGGCGCGGCCTTGAGCAGGAAGCGGTCGTCATAGACGCCGCCGATCACCTTCCCGCCGCAGTAAAGCACATATTCGCCCATCATCGCGCGGTACGAGACGCCCTCGAGCTCAGAGAGCTGCTCGAGCACGAAATCCAGATATTCCTTCGTCGACGGCATAGATACTTCCTCCCGCAGCCGCGGCCCGCATGTCAGCGGGTGCGATATTTTTCCAGCGTCTCCATCAGCCACAGCCCGGTCTTGGTGTAATCCTCCGTCGTGAAGCCGCTGTACTTCAAAACGGTGGAGCGTACGACGGAGCAGGCCTCGGGCGCTTTGGAGAAGGACCAGAGACAATAGGAGATGTTCTCACGCTCGAGCAGCTCGATCCACAGATCGGCGCTTTCCAGATCGCGCGGATGGCCGCCGCTGGAGGCGGTGACGCCGTACTCGCTGACAAAGATCGGAAGACCCTCCCGGCTGAGCTCCTTGGTCATGTCGCGGAACTCCTGGCCGTGCGTCGCGGCGTAGAAGTGCAGCGTGTAGAGGATGTTTTCAAAGTCCAGCGGGTCTGCGGCCACGCTGTAAAGGTCCTTCGACCAGTCGGGGTTGCCGACGATGATGACGGACGCGGGATCCTTGCCGCGGATGACGGGGATGATCTGCTCGGCGTAGCGCTTGACCGTCGGCCAGTCCACGCCGTTCGGTTCGTTGCAGATCTCATAGAGCACGTTGTCGTAATCGGCAAAGCGCTCCGCCATCTCCGCAAAGAAGAGCTTGGCCTCGTCGAGATAGCTGTTGGGATCGCCGTCGCTGAGGATGTGCCAGTCGACCAGCACGTACATGTCGTTGGAGCGCGCCAGCTCGACGCCCTTGACGATATCCGCCTTGTGACGGTCCTTGTCGCCGTTGGTGCAGTAGCCAATAACGCCGACGCCGTAGGTGTACATCGCCAGACGGACCAGATTCACGCCGTCGTCGCGCGAGAGTTCCTCAAACAACGGCTCGTTGAGGAGATCCTCCGCGGTGATCAGACCGTTGGTGCTGACGCCGCGGAGCATGACGGACTCACCGCTCTCGGAGCAGAGCTTGCCGTCCACGACGCGGAGTCGTCCGCAGCAGGACGGTCTGGCTCTTCCGTCGTCAATGACCGCGGGAGCGGGGCTCTCCTCCGCGGCGGGCGCCTCAGCCTCCTCCGCGGCGGGCGCTTCGGTCTCCGGCGCGGCGGGGCTTTCCGCCGCAGCGGAAGGCGCTGTGCTCTCCGGTACGGCGGCGCCTCCGCCGCAGCCGGAAAGGACGGAGAGAAACACGGCGGCGATCAGCAATACAGCCGTCAGCTTTTTCATGTCGGGTCCTCCTTTTTGGCTCGCGTCCTTCGACGGCGGGCCTTTATTGACAGCGCGCGGAGCGCTTCCGCTTCGGAGCGGGAAGAGCGTTTATCGCCTGCGCAGCTCGCCGAACATGGCTCCGCCGATGATCAGCACCGCGCCGAGGATCTGCAGGGGCGTCAGCCTTTCGTGCAGAAGCAGCGCGGAATACAGCAGCGTCGAAACGGGATCGATATAGCTGATCAGCGCGACGGACTGCGCGGGAAGCCGCTGCAGGCCGGAAAAATACAGAAGATAGGCAAGGCCGGTGTTGCTCAGACCGATCAGGGCGATGTACGGCAGGTCCGAGCGCAGGGGATGGGGCAGGCCCGTCGTGAACAGGACGTAGATCAGCACAACGACGAAGGCGGCGTCCAGCTCGATCGCCGCGGTCTGAAGGCCGGGCGCGCGAACGATGCGCTTGTTGAAGACGATCAGCGAGGCGTAAAACAGCGCCGACAGGACCGCGACAATAAGACCGGGCACGCTCAGCCCGCCGAAGGCGATGCTGCCGCTGATGCACACCAGACCGACGGCCACGAGGCAGAGGGCGGCGATCTTCGTGCCCGTCAGCTTCTCCTGGAACAGAACGGGCGAGAGCAGCAGCACCAGCATCGGACCGGCGTAATAGATCAGCGTGGCAAGGCTGATGTTCAGCATGCGGAAGGCCTCGAACAGCGCGACCCAGTTCGCCCCGAGCGCCGCCCCGCCGATCAGGAGCGGGAGCGCGTCGGCACGCACGGCCGCGCGGTCAAAGCCGCCGCGCAGCAGCACCAGCAGCGTCAGAAGCGCGCCGCCGAGCAGCGTACGCAGCAGCACGATCTGGCTCGCCGGCAGGGAGATGTGCGCGACGAGCAGCCCGTTGGTGCCGAAGATCAGCATCGCCAGCGTATACGCTCCGTATGACAGAAGGCCGGAAGAGACCCCGGAACGCCGTTGATCCGCTCTTTTCATGCCGCGCTTCACCTCTCTTTCTTTTTTTCTCATGTTAACACAGCGCCCCGGACTTTCGCAAGTCCGGGGCTGCAAGATCACTTCTTTTGCAGAATGTCCAGCGTGTGGTGCGACGCGCCGATCAGATCCTGCCGCTCGCAGACGGAGAGATGATACTCTACCCATTTGGAAAAAGTGGCCTCATCCATTCCGTCAACGAGAGCTCGCATATAGTTTGTTGCCCCGTCGGTTGCGATCAGCTTCACCCGCTTGACATTCACAGCGCGGTCGAGTTCTGCGATGTCCTCGATCCGTACCAGCTCAAAGACGTCCTTCGGTTCGCTGATGCAGTGCCAGTCCTTCGTCAGCATGTCCGCATCCAGCGTTTCCCAAAGCTTGTTCTGACCGAAAACATAGTTGATGACCGTCGGCTCGTTCATGCAGTAGGCGACCATGATGAAGCCGCCGGTTTTCGTCACGCGCACCGCCTCCGACAAGGCCCGAAGCTTCTCGTCTTTCGTATACAAATGATACATGGGGCCGAGAACGAGCGTCAGATCAAAGGAGTTGTCTGCGAAGCGGGACAGGTCGAGGGCGTTTCCCTGCAAAGCCTGCAGCTGCTCATCCCCGGTCAGCTTGCTCTTCAGGATGCTCAGATTGCGCTCGATCAGCTCGAGGGCGACGACGGAGAAGCCTTCTTTTGCAAGAGCGACGCTATATCGTCCGGTTCCCGCTCCGACTTCGAGGATACTCTTTTGCTTGTTTCCGCCCAAGGCCTCGTGTATGTACTTTTGCGTGGTAATGTACTCGACGCGGCCGTGCCGGGAGAGCAATCGCCCTTCTTCGTCATAGCTGTTGTAATAGCTTTCGAGATAGTCCATTTTTCCCGCCTCGCTTTTCGGACCTGTACAGGCAGTTCTTTTCCCCTTTATACCATACCGCCCCGGACTGTTCAAGTGCGGGGCGGGTCGGTCTTGCGGGCTCATGAAGGGGCTCGGAGCCCGTCAAAGCGGCTCCGAGCCCGCTGGGCGAAAGCGCCCCTTTTTTATTCGTCCCGCGTCTCCTCGCGGAACCGGTCCGTGAGCGTTCGAAACGCGTCGATGAACACCGCCGCGTCAAGGCTGTAGGCAATGCTGTCATAGCCTTTGTTCGCCCAGTAGACGGCGTTCGGCATGTTCCCCGCGAAGATATAGGACTCCTTCCCCGCATCCTGACAAGCCTTCAGGATGCGTTCGATCGCGCGGTGCAGCAGAGGGTTGTCGAATTCCAGCGGGATGTTGAGCGCGATGGAGAGATCGCAGGGGCCGACGAAGACGCCGTCCACGCCCGAGAGCGCGGCGATAGCTTCGATCTGCTCCAGCGCTTCCGCAGTCTCGCACTGGGGGATCAGCTTGCAGCGTCGGTTGCACTCCGCCATGTAGCCCATGACGTCCTTCGACCACTCGTCCGCGCCCCAGCCCGTGGTGCGGGTCGGGCAGTAGCCGCGGTTGCCGAGAGGCGGGAACTTGGCCGCGGAAACGAGCTCCTTGACCTGTTCGATCGAACGGATGTTCGGGACGATCAGGCCGCGTGCGCCGACATCCAGCATGCGCAGCACGTAGGGACGGCGGATATCGCCGATGCGCACGTAGGGAAGCAGCCCGCCCCGCTCCGCCGCCAGAATGGCGTCGGCCGTGCTCTCTTCGGAAAGACAGCCGTGCTCGGTGTCGATGATCACGTAGTCGATCCCGGCGCGCGTCAGGCTCTCCATCACGCCGCGGCCGCCAAGCTCGAAGAACGTACCGATCGTTTTCTTTTTCTTCATGTCCACGCCTCCTTGGCTTGTTCTATAATGATACTATATCACATGTCGCAGTTTTTTGGTAGATACTTTGCGGCCGTTCTCCCAAAGCGAAAAAGGGGCATCAAAGGCCGCAGAACGCCCGCCCCTGCGGGGATGGCGCGGTTTGAATCTTCGTTCAGATAAAGAAACAGGCCGCCCCGAAAGGAGCGGCCTGTTCCCTGGTCCGAGTGAAGGGATTCGACCTGCGCTGCGGCGCAGGCCGCCTCGGGTTACAAAGCGCCCCCGGCGCTTTGCCAAGAGCCCTCGGGTTCGAATCCCTCAGATTCAATTCAAAACCCCAACATCCCCAAAAGGGGACATTGGGGTTTTGGTCCGAGTGAAGGGATTCGAACCCCCGGCCTCATGGTCCCAAACCACGCGCGCTACCAACTGCGCTACACCCGGTCGTCAGAAGAAAGCCGCCGCTGCGTTTCGGGGTTACGAAGCAAGGGCGGGCTTCTTCGGGCGGCAGTATTATACAACAGGCCCTCCGCAAACGCAAGAAGAGAATGCGCCCGGCGGTATTTTACATTTATTTCATTTGACGGCGGAGGAAATCTGTGGTATCTTGAGCGAGGAACTTTTTTCAGGCCGTTTTCATTTCCCCGACGGAAGTGAGACGGTTTTTTGTTTTCATATCGATCCGAGGAGTGAAATAACATGAAATACGACGTAGTGGTCATCGGCGCGGGGCCGGGCGGTATCTTTACCGCCTATGAGCTTGCCAAGGCCGAAAAGGGACTTTCGATCGCGGTGCTGGAGCTCGGCCGCCCGCTGGACAAGCGCAAATGCCCGATCGACGGCAAGACGGTCAAGAGCTGCGTGAAGTGCCCGGTGTGCAGCATCATGAGCGGCTTCGGCGGCGCGGGCGCGTTCTCCGACGGCAAGTACAACATCACCAACCAGTTCGGCGGCACGCTCTTTGAGCACGTCGGCAAGCGCGAGGCCATCGAGCTTATGCGCTATGTGGACGGCATCAACCTCGCCCACGGCGGCGAGGGCACGAAGCTCTATTCCACGGCCAACAGCAAGCTCAAAAAGAAATGCCTCGAGAACGGCCTGCACCTGCTCGACGCGCAGGTGCGCCACCTCGGCACGGACATCAACTACGTCGTGCTCGAGAACATCTACGCCGAGCTCAGGGACAAGGTCGACTTCCGCTTCAACACGGCCGTGACGGCGGTGGAAAAGACGGAGGAGGGCTACGCCGTCCTCGCCGAGGACGAGCGCTTCGAGTGCCGCGACTGCGTGATCTCCGTGGGCCGCAGCGGCAGCAAGTGGATGGAATCCGTCTGCCGGGAGCTGCAGATCCCCACGCACTCCAACCGCGTGGACATCGGCGTGCGCGTCGAGCTGCCCGCCGAGGTCTTTTCCGAGCTGACGGACGAGCTCTATGAGAGCAAGATCATCTACCGCACCGAGAAGTTCGAGGACATGGTGCGCACCTTCTGCATGAACCCGCACGGCGTGGTCGTCAACGAGAACACCAACGGCATCGTCACGGTCAACGGCCACAGCTATGAGGACAAGGCAAAACACACCGAGAACACGAACTTCGCGCTGCTGGTGAACAAACATTTCTCCGAGCCCTTCAAGGACTCCAACGGCTACGGCGAGAGCATCGCAAGGCTTTCGAACATGCTCGGCGGCGGCGTGATGGTGCAGCGCTTCGGCGATCTCGTGCGCGGCCGCAGAAGCACGCCGCAGCGCATCGCCGAGAGCTTCGTCACCCCGACGCTCGCGGCCACGCCCGGCGATCTCAGCCTCGTGATCCCCAAGCGCATCCTCGACGGCATCATCGAGATGATCTACGCCCTTGACAAGATCGCCCCGGGCACGGCCAACGACGACACGCTGCTCTACGGCGTCGAGGTCAAGTTCTACAACATGGAGGTCGAGATCGACGAGAACCTCGAGACGATCCACAAGGGCCTCTACGTCATCGGCGACTGCTCGGGCGTGACGCACTCGCTCTCCCACGCCTCGGCCAGCGGCGTATACGTCGCAAGGAAGATACTTGCGGAGAAGGCCGATTGAGCGTATAATCAACTAATAAAGCTTTTTTCTCAGGCACGGCGAAGCAAAACCGGAGGAAACACATGGCAAAGAGCAGGAAGCAAAACTACATGCACGGCGCGGCGATCCTCACCGTGGGCGTGATCATCATGAAGGTGCTGGGCTTCTTCTACAAGGTCCCCCTGGGGAACATCCTCGGCGACGAGGGCTACTCCATGTTCCTGGGCGCGTACAGCATCTATAATATCTTCTTCACGCTCGCGACGGCCGGACTGCCCGTGGCGCTCTCGCGCCTGGTGGCGGAGGCGGACGCCCACGGCCGTGTGCGCCAGGAGGAGAAGACCTTCCGCGTCGCGCTCGCGACCTTCGCCGTCCTCGGCGTGATCTTCTCGCTCGTGCTCTATTTCTTCCCGGAATGGCTGGCCGCCAATTATCTGGAAAACCCGGACGCGGCCATGTCGATCCGCGCGATGGCCCCGGCGATCCTGCTGGTGTGCCTGGTCTCGGCCTACCGCGGCTACTGCCAGGGCAACGGCAACATGATCCCCACCACCGTCGACGAGGTGCTGGAGGTGCTCTTCAAGGTCATCTTCGGCCTGATCCTCGCGGCGGCCTTCCTGCGCGCGGGAAAGGGTCTGCCCGTCGGCTCGGCGGGGGCGATCCTCGGCGTGTCGATCGGCTCGGTGGTGTCGCTGGGCTATATGATCTGGTACAGGCACCGGCATTACCGCGACCTGGCCGCGCCCTACACGGCCGGCGACGTCGAGCCCGACGGGACCGGCGGAGAGGAAAGGACCGACTCCGCGCTGAAGATCGTCCGCGATCTGCTGACCATCGGCGTTCCGATCGCGCTCGGCGCCTGCATCATGGCGATCCTCAATTCCATCGACTCGAAGCTGTGCATGAACCGTCTGCAGACGGCGGCGCACTTCTCCTATTTCGAGGCGAAGGTGCTCTACGGCGTCTACGGCAAGGCGCAGACCTTCTTCAATCTGCCCGCCGCCTTCATCACGCCGCTGACGATCTCGATCGTTCCGGCGATCTCCGCGGCCTTTGCCAGAGGGGACAAGGAGGGCGCCGCGAAGATCTCCGAGGACTCGATGCGCATCGCGGCCGTGATCGCGCTGCCGATGGGCGTGGGTCTGTCGGTGATGAGCGAACCGATCATGCGCGGCTTTTACCCCGAGAGCCATCACGCCGGCCCCGTGCTGCTGGCCATCATGGGCGCGGCGGCCTTCTTCGTGTGCATGCTGCTGATGGAAAACGCCGTCCTGCAGGCCTCCGGAAAGGAAAAGTACACGATGATCACGATGATCGTCGGCGGCCTCGTCAAGATCGCCGTCAACTGGATCCTCGTCGCCCGCCGCCCGATCAACATCTACGGCGCGCCGATCGGCACGCTCGCGAGCTATGTCGCCATGTGCGCGATGAACTTCCTGTTCATGACGGCCTCGCTCGAGCGGACGCCGCGCTTGGGGCGCATCCTCTTCAAGGGCATGTTCTGCAGCACGGTCATGGGCTTCGCCGCGTGGGCGATCTACGGCCTGGCGCCGCGCCTGATCCATGTGCCCGGCCGCCTGGGGATGCTGATCTGCATGTTCCTGGCCATGGGCGCGGCCGTCGTGATCTATCTCGTCTGCGTCGTGGCTACGAGCGCCGTGACCAGGGAGGATTTGGAATTAATTCCCGGAGGATCGAAGATCGCGACGTTTTTACGCATGAAATAAGGAAAAAACAACAAGTTTTTTAAGCGAAAATTGCAAATACTACTTGATATAAAGCCAAAAATATGATAGCATATCGGCGGTGTCGAAGGAATTCGGCAGACAAAAGAGCGGCCGCAGTCAATACTTTTTCGCGTCCGTTCATACTACAGGAGGAATAAACATGAATAAAGCAGAACTCGCAGCCGCTGTTGCGGAGAAGATCGGCGCTTCCAAGAAGGTCAGCGAACAGGCTGTCAACGCCGTTTTTGAGGCCATTACCGAGTCTCTCGTCAAGGGCGACAAGGTCCAGCTCGTCGGCTTCGGCTCCTTCGAGATCAAGGAGCGCGCCGCCCGCGTCGGCCGCAACCCCAGAACCAAGGAAGAGATCGCCATCCCCGCTTCCCGCGTCGCCGCCTTCAAGGTCGGCAAGGCGCTCAAGGATGCCGTTGCAAAGTAATCTTTGACTTTGATATAAAGACAGCCGCTCTTCTGGCGGCTGTCTTTATTCATACCGTCCGCCGAACGCAAGGAGAAGGCTATGAGACTGGATAAATTCTTAAAGGTGTCGCGCATCATCAAGCGCCGCACGGTCGCCAACGAGGCCTGCGACGGCGCGCGCGTGTCCGCCAACGGCCGCCCCGTCAAGGCGAGCTATCAGGTGAAGGAGGGCGACGTGCTGGAGATCGCCTTCGGCAACCGGACCCTGAAGGTCGAGGTCACCGACGTGCGGGAAAACGCGGGCAAGGCCGAGGCGAGCGCCATGTACCGGGAGCTGCCGTAAAAAAAGGCATATCAGCCGCAGGCATCAAAAAACCGCCGTAGGGAAAACCCTGCGGCGGTTTGCCTTGTCGGGAAAAGCTCAGATGAAGCAGGCCTTGACCCGCTCGTCGGCGCCCTCGGCCTCGCCGGAGACGCTGATGACGAACTCGATGCCCTCTTTCTCGGAGAAGGCCCTCAGCCAGTCGATGAAATCGCCGAGCGCGGCGGGGGATTTGTCGTCGACCATCTTGAGGAAGTTGTCGATGAAGAAATGCGTGATATCGTAATTGCCGGCGTGTACGCCGCAGATCATGCCCTTGAGGAATTCATAGCTGCCGATGGAATACGAGCCCGCGTCCACCAGACGCGCCTGATACGGGATGTCGTAGGTGAGCTTTTTGTCCTTCTCGAAGACGACCACGTCGCCGTTCGCCGTTGAGACCGCTTCCCTGACCAGATCGACCAGCTTCTTGGTCTTGCCGGATCCCTTCAGACCCATGATGATCTTAACCAAGATGACCACGCTCCTTTTTCTTTTCAAAATGGGGAGAGGACTGCGCCTTTTTCCTGTTTATAGCTTACCATCATTCCCGCCCCGGCGCAAGAGAGCAAAGCGCACAAAAACGTTAAATAAAGGTTAATTCTTTCCGTGTGTTGACCGAGCGCCGTCCTCTGCGTTATGATAGACGACAGAAAAAAGAAGAAGAGAGGGAACGAACATGAAATGGCTGATCGCCTCGGATATCCACGGCTCGGCGTATTACTGCCGCAAGGTGCTCGAGTGCTTTGCGCGCGAGGGCGCGGAGCGGCTGCTCCTGCTCGGCGACGTGCTCTATCACGGTCCGCGCAACGATCTGCCGCGCGATTACGCGCCGAAGGAGGTCGCCGCGCAGCTCAACGCGATGGCTGATCGGGTGCTCGGCGTGCGGGGCAACTGCGACGCGGAGATCGACCAGGCGGTGCTGGCCTTCCCGATCATGGCGGATTACGCCCTGCTCTGCGAGGGCGGAAAGAGCGTTTTCGCCACGCACGGCCACCTGTTCGCCCCCGACTGCCTGCCGCCGCTGCACGCGGGAGAGATCCTGCTGTCGGGGCATACGCACGTCCCGCTCTGCACGGAAAGAGCCGGGATCGTCTGTCTCAATCCCGGCTCGGCCGCGATCCCCAAGGAGGGCTCGCCGCACAGCTGTATGACGCTCGAAGACGGCGTTTTCCGCTGGATCGACCTGGAAAGCGGCAAGGAGTACCGACGCTTCGGCTGATCCTATTCAGCCTCAGCTTTCCGCGAAAAGATGAGCCGGACAAGCCGGTCCGCCAGCGCGGCGTACCAGCCGCGCAGCGCGGGAAGCGCGGCGAGCGCGTAGCAGAGCTCGCTCAGCAGGATGCCGCCGAAAACGTCCAGCAGCACGTGCTGGCGGATGGCCAGCGTGGAAAAACACACCGCGAGAGCCATCACGAAGGCCGTGACGCGCCAGAGAAGCGGCACCTTCGCGTCCCCGCGCACGCCCAGCCAGCAGAGCCAGGCGATCATGCAGTGCAGCGAGGGGAAGAGATTGTTCGGCTCGTCGATCCAGTACATGAAGCGCAGACAGAGATCCCAGAAGCCCGTCCCGTTCCATTCGGGGCGGGTCATTTTTGTGGGCAGAAGAATATAGAAAAGGAAGATGAAGGCCTTCGCGAGCAGGTTGGCGGCAAAAAAGCGGTCGGCCTTCTCGCGCGGGAGATGTGCGACGAGACGGTAGTGCAGGAACCAGAAGACAAAGCAGCCCAGATAGACGCTGATCATCCAGGGCAGGAAGGGGACGAGAGAATCGATCGGCAGCTCCAGACTGTAATGGACGCGGTTTCGCACCAGCAGGCGCGCGCCCTGGAAGGGGATCTGATTGCACAGCAGCGTCAGAAAAAAGGAGATCCAGAAATAGCGCTCGGCCGCCCGGCTTCCGACCTTCGCGGCGTCCTTTTTCACGGAGGGAAAGGTTTCGGCGTTCATTTCGCATCCACCTCTTCGCAGACCGGCGCGTCCTTTTTCCCGAGCGCGGGCTTCTTCAGCCGGAAGGGCGTGAGGAAGGCCGTCGCCGTAAGCAGCAGCGCGACGGAGCAGAGGATCCCCGGACAGGCGAGGACCACCGTGTAATTGTAAAAGCCGAGCATGATATCACTCTCCCATGTCTGCCGAAGCAGGAACGCCGCCCCTTCGGGCGACCCGCGTCCTGATTTTACCATATTCTTCGGCAAAAACAAAGCCCTTTGACATGCAAACACGCTCTGTCACGGCGCTTTTTGACGCTCGAAGCGCTTTCGCCCCCGGCCTGTTTTGAACGGACGCGTTTTCCCGACAAAAAAATACGCGCTGGCATAAAAAAACCCTTTACAAACAGGGAGAGGTTGATTATAATACTGCCCGTTATAAAAAGGAGCGAGCATTCATGAACAGAACCTTTCCGGAGACGCTCTCCGTCCTGCGCCGCGAGCGCAATATCTCCCAGCGTACCGCAGCCGCCGCGCTGCATATCAGCCAGGCGCTGCTGAGCCATTATGAAAACGGCGCCCGCGAGCCGGGCCTGGACTTCGTACGGCGCGCCTGCGACTATTACGGCGTGACGGCGGATTATCTGCTCTGCCGCAGCGACAACCCCGACAGCACCGCCTCTGCCGCGGCCGCGGCGCGGGCCTTTCTGTCCAATCTGCGCGCGCTGACCGACAAGGCCGAGCTGGCGCTGGAGGCACTGGAGGAAGACAAGGCATGACCGACCGGGAGCATATCCGCAACTTCTCGATCATCGCGCACATCGACCACGGCAAGTCCACGCTCTCCGACCGCCTGATCGAAAAGTGCAACGCCGTGGAAATGCGCGTGATGGAGGATCAGATCCTCGACAACATGGATCTCGAGCGCGAGCGCGGCATCACGATCAAGGCGCGCGCCGTGGGTCTGAACTACCGCGCCGCGGACGGCGGGGACTATACGCTCAACCTCATCGACACGCCGGGCCATGTGGACTTCAACTATGAGGTCAACCGCTCGCTTGCCGCCTGCGAGGGCGCGATCCTGATCGTCGACGCCTCCCAGGGCGTCGAGGCGCAGACGCTGTCGAACACCTATCTGGCCCTTGACAACAATCTGGAGATCCTGCCGGTCATCAACAAGATCGACCTGCCCGCCGCCGACCCGCAGCGGGCCAAGGATGAGATCGAGGAGATCATCGGCATCCCCGCGCAGGACGCGCCGGAGATCAGCGCCAAGCTGGGGCTGAACATCGACGCGGTGCTCGACGACATCGTCAAAAACGTTCCCGCGCCGCAGGGCGACGCGCAAAAGCCGCTCAAGGCCCTGATCTTTGACAGCCAGTATGACAACTACCGCGGCGTCATCGTGCTCGTGCGCGTGTTCGACGGCGTGATCCGCAGGGACGCCGAGGTGCTGCTCATGTCCACCGGGGCGCGCTACAAGGTCGTCGAGGTCGGCCATCTGCGCCCGATCGGGCTCGATCCCTGCGCCGAGCTGGGAGCGGGCGACGTGGGCTATTTCACGGCCAGCATCAAAAACGTGGCCGATACCCAGGTGGGCGACACCGTGACGGACGCGGAAAGACCCGCGGCGGAGGCGCTGCCGGGCTACCGCCCCGCGCGGCCGATGGTCTACTGCGGCATCTACACCGAGGACGGCTCGAAATACCCCGATCTGCGCGACGCGCTTGAAAAGCTCAAGCTCAACGACGCCTCGCTGTCCTACGAACCGGAGAGCTCCGTCGCCCTGGGCTTCGGCTTCCGCTGCGGCTTCCTCGGGATGCTGCACATGGAGATCATCCAGGAGCGGCTCGAGCGTGAGTTCAACCTTGAGCTCGTCACGACTCTGCCCTCCGTCATCTACAAGGTCACCAAGACCGACGGGAGCGTCGTCATGGTCGACAACCCGCACAATTACCCCGATCCGGCGGCCATCGCCGCGGCGGAGGAGCCCTACGTCAAGGTCTCGATCATCACGCCGGAGGAGTACGTCGGCAACATCATGCCCCTGTGCCAGGACAGGCGCGGCGAGTATAAAAACATGCAGTATCTCGACAGCCGTCTTGTGGAGATGCACTACGAGATGCCGCTCAACGAGATCATCTACGACTTTTTCGACACGCTCAAGGCGCGCACCAAGGGCTACGCCTCGCTGGACTATGAGCTGTCGAGCTACGCCGAGAGCGAGCTCGTCAAGGTCGACATGCTGCTCAACGGCGAAAAGGTCGACGCGCTGAGCTTTATCGCCCACCGCGACAAGGCCTATCCGCGGGCGCGCAAGCTGTGCGAAAAGCTCAAGGACAACATCCCGCGCCAGCTCTTCGAGGTGCCGATCCAGGCTGCCATCGGCGGCAAGATCATCGCGCGCGAGACCGTCAAGGCCATGCGCAAGGACGTGCTGGCCAAGTGCTACGGCGGCGACATCACGCGCAAGAAGAAGCTGCTGGAAAAGCAGAAGGAAGGAAAAAAGAAGATGCGTCAGCTCGGGACCGTTCAGATCCCGACCGAGGCCTTCCTGGCCGTCCTCAAGCTGGATGAATAAAAGAAAAAAAGAAAAAGCTGTGCTTTAGCCGGGTGTTCATAAGACAGTTTTAATCAAAAAACTGATTTGGGCATCTGGCTGGCAGGGTTGGCAACAAAAAGGAAGATGATCTGCATGCTCATGTGCAGGTCATCTTCCTTTTTTACGGTATAGAGCTGTAATTATTAATTTGCTTACTTTTTTCTCTTCACCGGTACCCAGATTGCACTATGATAATCCGGGTCAGTCATTTCTCCGTTTACACAGTCATA
>JBGUZD010000082.1:0-2300 GCA_045222695.1 Candidatus Limivicinus sp. | reverse complement strand
GTTTTCGCAGCGATCTTCGGGCATTTTCTCTTCTCGTTCGATTTCTGTTTACCTCGTTCTGCCGACCACCTGGTACATCCGCTCGTCGGAGATGACCGTGCTCACCGTCAGGACGGTTCTGAAGATTGCGGCAAGATCTTCCGCGGGCATGAGACCGTTGGAAACATGGCTTGCCGGGCCATGGTGGTGTGCGTCGATCTTCTCGCGGCTCATGCCGTGGGCGACCGTCAGTGCGCCGCCGGGGACAAGCAGTCCGGCCAGCGTCCGGATCAGCCGCTCCGGATCGGGGAAGTGCGGAAAAGCGTTGTAGACGACGACGCAGTCAAACTGTCGGTCAAATGTCGCAGTCTCCACATCTCCGCAGAGGATTGTGACGGACTCCTGAGGGAACTTGCTCCTCGCGATCTCGGCCATTTTCGGGGAGATATCGATGCCGGTGACAGAAGCCACGTTCCGTTCCAGATAGTCCGGGATCAGCACCCCTGTCCCGCAGGCTACGTCCAGCACGCTTTTTCCCGCCGTGACGCCGGCGTTATCCAGAATGGTGCGGATGATTTCGTCGCTGCGAACCATTTCCGCATCCCAGCCGGGTGCGAGACGATCAAAGAACTCGACGACTTCTTTTGTCTCGATCATGGGTTTATCCGAAGAAAGACGCGGTGTCGATCTGCTGGTAGCCGCCGAAGCTGGAAGGGGCAGCGGAAATCTGCTCCGCCAGATCCATGCCGTAGAAGGCCTGCGTGACCTCATTGGTCTTCGCGGTCATGTCGATGTCCTCAAAGAGATTGGGATAGACGGTCTTGGCGATAAACCAGGTGTTGATCAGGGCGATTTCATAATTGGTATAGTAGGCGTTGTACGCCATTTCCAGGTAAACCTGCCCGTCCTGCCAGGCCTTGCAGGTGTCAAACATGTCCGGAGTCTCGGCAAAGAGAGGCTTGATGTTCTTAACGGCCGCGGCGTCCATGATCATGATATCCATGTCTTCACCCAGCGCGACGAACTTCTCTTCCTCAATGGCCTGGATGCCCGGGGCAGCCAGATCGGTGACGGCGTTCTTCACATTGGCGACATTGAACGAGATGTAGTTCTGCGCGGTCATCAGGTGATTGGTGGTACCCCAGTTGCCGAGGCCGCAGATGTAGACCGAGGGCTTTTCCTCATCGGGGATATCCGCGGTGCGGCTGCTGATCTCCGCGCGCTCGGCTTCAATGAAGGCGATGAGCTGTTCGGCCTTCTCCTCATTCTGGAAAATGGTGCCGAGCATGCGCATGGTGCCGAAGAAATTCTCGTCGAAAACGCCGCCGGGGCCGGCTTTCAGGGTGATGACGGGCACGCCCAGCTGCTCCTGGAGGGCGTCTTCCTTCTCCACGTCCTCATACTCGGAGATCACGATGTCAGGCTCACAGGCGAGGATCTTCTCCGCCTCGGCAGTCTGAGCCTGCGGACCTCCGACGCCGCAGGAAGGCAGAGCAGTGAAAGCCTCTCCGTAAGCGAGCATATAGGGGCGTGCAACGGAATCAAACATCTTGGGACGCTCGGCCAGCGAGGTGTTGTCGATATCCTCCACACCGCACAGCAGGCCCACATCGCCGATATAGCTGTACATGCGCAGGGCGCCTGCGCCGATGCATACAACGCGCTGGTAGCTGCCGGGAATAACCGCGACTTCGCGGCCGATCATGTCCGTGACGGTGATCCCGTCCTCGGCGAAGGCGGTCCCGCCGAATGCGAACAGGCTGAGCATCAGACCAAGCGTGAGTAGGACGGAAATGAGTTTACGCAGTTTCATGTTTTTTACCTCCGTGAATTACGATTTTTTTCCCTTCTATTTCCACGATGCGGACTTCCGCATCAAAGGTTTCCCGAATGACAGATTCGGTCACGATCTCCGAGCCGCCCGCATGCCGGATCTGCCCATTCTTCATAAAGAAAAAACGGTCCCCCAGATCGAGCGCCTGATTCAGATCATGCAGAGAGGTCAGAATGGCGATGCCCTGCTCTCCGGCAGCACGGCGGGCTTCATCGATGATCAGCTGCTCGTTTGCAAGATCCAGATTCCCGGTCGGCTCGTCAAAGATGAGCAGACGCGGCTCCTGGACCAGGGCGCGGGCGATGGCGATCTTCTGACGCTCGCCGCCGGAGAGCTGCTCCACATCGCGCGCGGCGTATTCTTCCAGCTTCATGTCCCGAAGAATCGCCTCCACTGCGGCGCAGTCGTCTCTCCCGGCTTTGTATCCGAAGTAGGACACGCGGCCCATCAGCACCGTGTCATAAACACTCAGCGCTCCGAAGTGGAT
>JBGUZD010000081.1:0-13912 GCA_045222695.1 Candidatus Limivicinus sp. | reverse complement strand
TCCGATTTCTTCCCCCCTTTGGAATCCCCCTAATTGAAACGGCAAAGGAGGGGACTTCTCCCCTCCTTTGATCCACCCTGTCGTTGTACGGGATCGAGAGACAATCGCCGCTGAACGGCGTTTCTGCAGGGGCTGCAGCCGCAGCCCCTGTTTTTTTCGCGGAGACGGGAGATTGAGGCTGGTATCACCTGTTTCCCCGCGGGGAACGGGACGTCAAGGCCGCTATCTCCTACAGGAGCAAACTGGTGGGTCGCTCTTTCAGGGGCGGCGACTGCCGCCCCTGCGAGAAAGCTTGTTCGGAAGCTGAAAGCCTCCTTTTCCGCACAACGGAGGGGAGATTCTTAAGAGGGGGTATCCCCCTCTTGAGGCGTTTCAATTAGGGAGGGTCAAGGGAGGGGAAGAAATCGCAATCTTCCCCTCCCTTGTGTCGTTCTCTTTTCTTCCCCTTTTCTCTTGGACAAGCAAGAGAAAAGGGGATCGCCCCCCCCTGCACGAGCAAAGAGAAAATGGACACCGACCAGGCAGAACAGACGCCTGTTCCTCCGCTCTTTGCACGTGCAAAGAGAAAATGGACGCTGACCAGGGCAAAGGGACACCGGCCGGTCTGCGGATGAGGCGTCGGGATTGACAAATCCGAAGCGCAAGACTATAATCACAAGCGAAAAAGGGGAGCTGGGTATTCCCGGCTGAGAGAGAGCGAATCGAAGCTCCAGACCCTGGAACCTGATCCGGATAATGCCGGCGTAGGAAGCATGAATGCATGTGCGGCAGGTTCAATATTCGTATTGGACCTGCTTTCTGCATCCCTTCTTCCGAAAGAAAAAGGAGGAAAAAACCATGAAAAAAAGCAACTTGACCCTTCGCGCGCTGACCGAGGGCGCGATCTTCGTCGCCGCGGCGCAGGTACTGAGCATGCTCAAGCTCTGGGAGATGCCCTGGGGCGGCAGCGTCACGCTTGCCATGATCCCGCTGTTCGTCTACGCCGTTCGCTGGGGACTCGGGCCCGGCCTGCTGGCGGGCTTTGTGTTCGGTGTGCTGCAGTTCACCTTTGACGGCGGCTTTGCCATCGGCTGGCAGTCCATCCTCGGCGACTATCTTGTGGCTTTCACGGTCCTCGGTCTCGCGGGACTGTGCCACGGCAAAAAGAACGGCATCTTCACCGGATCGATCATCGGCGGTCTTGCGCGCTTCCTGGTCCACTACGTCGTCGGCGCGACGGTCTGGGCCGAATACATGCCGGAGGAATTTTTCGGCATGACGATGCACACGCCCTGGTTCTACTCGCTGCTCTACAACCTGGCCTACATGCTCCCGAACGTCGTGATCTGCCTGCTCGTCTTTGCGCTTCTCAACAAGCCTCTGGGCAAGTACTTCCGCGGCGAGGATCTGCGCAAGGCCTGAAGACAAGGTTTTTGTTGACAGAACGCTTTCTTATATTATATAATGACCACTCGGCGGCCCTGCCGCCGGGTGGGTTTTTATGCCCCGAAACAGTCAACTACTTCCGCGGCCCCGCGCCGGGGATGTTGAGTATCATATCTGAAAGGAGAAAACCAGATGCTTCGTACCTATCAGCCCAAGAAGCTGCAGCGCAAGAAAGAGCACGGCTTCCGCAAGAGAATGGCGACCGCCAACGGCCGCAAGGTCCTCGCCCGCAGAAGAGCGAAAGGCAGAGCAAAGCTTTCCTACTGATCCGAGAGCTTTGAAGGACAGGTCGACAGAGCGATAAGGTTTTTTGAGGGCGGAGCGATCCGCCCTAAAGGTATTTGGCAGGATGAACGGACGCTTCACGCTCAAACAGAACAGTGATTTCCGCCGTCTGTACGCGAAGGGCAGGTCGAGCGCCAACCGCTTCCTCGCCCTCTACTGCCGGCGCAACGGCCGCGGCGTCAACCGCATGGGCTACACCGTGTCGGCAAAGCTCGGCGGGGCCGTCGTGCGCAACCGCGTGCGGCGCCGCCTGCGCGAGATCGCGCGGCTGAACATGCCGGCGCTGAAGACGGGCTGGGACATCGTCGTCGTCGCGCGCACCCGCGCGGTGGACGCCTCGTACGCCGAGCTTGAGCGCGCCTATCGCGAAGCCTGCGCCAAGCTGGAGCTGCTGCGGGAGGCGGAGACATGAAAAAGTTCATGCTCGCCGCGATCCGCTTTTATCAAAAGCGCATCTCGCCCGCGCGCCCGCCCTGCTGCCGCTTTATCCCGACCTGTTCGCAGTACGCCGTCGAGGCCATCGAAAAATACGGCGCCCTCAAAGGAGGGTGGCTGGCCTTCCGGCGCATCTGCCGCTGTCATCCTTTTCACGGGAAGGACTATGACATCTACGACCCCGTACCGTGATCTACAACGAATGTAAGGAGTATAGTTCCTATGTGGGCAACGATCACCAAACCCTTTGCGTGGCTCTTTGTCTGGCTGTATAACCTCACGGGGAACTACGGCGCCGCGATCCTTCTCTTCGCGCTCGCCGTCAACCTGATCCTCACGCCCTTCATGGCCAAGAGCAAGAAGGGCATGATGCGCCAGACCCGCCTGCAGCCCAAGCTGCAGGAGCTGCAGCGCCGCCACGAGGGCAACCAGCAGAAGCTCAACGAGGAGATACAGAAGCTCTACCGCGAGGAGGGCGTCAATCCCATGGGCGGCTGCCTCTGGTCCCTCATCCCCTTCCCGATCCTCATCGCACTCTACAGCGTCATCCGCCAGCCCTTCTCCCGCATGATGTTCGCCGCCGACGGCGTGCTCGACGCGGTCAAGGAGTTCTGCGTGAACAACGGCTGGTACACGCTTCCCGCCAAAACGGACGCCTATATGGAGATCAAGCTGGCCAACATCGCGCATGAGCACTGGGACGAGACGATCTCCCATCTCCAGGGCCTCGGCCTCTCCACCAAGGAGCTGGTCGACCTCGACTTCAGCTTCCTCGGCATCAACCTGGGCACCGTGCCCTGGGACACGATGAAGCTGATCTTCGCCGGCACCGCCGTCGTCGGCGTCGCCACGATCGGCCTTGCGCTGATCCCGCTCGTGTCCGCGGGCCTGTCCTGGCTGAGCATGAAGGTCGCCAACATGGCCAACCCGCAGACCGGCGTGGAGACCCAGCAGCAGGCGCAGATGAAGAGCATGAACCTGATGATGCCGCTTATGTCGCTGTGGTTCTGCTTCATCATGCCCGCCGCCATGGGCGTGTACTGGATCGGCAACAGCATCTTCGGCATGATCCGCGACTTCATCCTGACCAAGTACTACAAGAAGAAGCTCGACGCCGAGGACGCCGTGCGCAACGCCGAGCGCCAGAAGCGCGAGCGCGAGATGGAAGAGCGCCGCATCGAGACCGAGCGCCTGCGCGCCGAGGGCAAGACCGAGCAGAACGCCAACACCAGCAAAAAGAAGATCCAGCAGAACGAGAAGCAGCGCCTTGCCGAGCGCAGCGCCGCCATCGCGAAAGAGGAGCGCGCCGCGCGCCGTGAGATGCGCGGCATCAAGGAGCCCGAAAAGCCCGCCTCCCAGGTCGGCAACCGCCGCTACGCGCGCGGCCGCGCCTACGTGCCGGATCGCTTCACCAACCCCGAGGGAGCCGAGGAGGCCACGCTGGCCGCCGCGGCGGAGTCGGAGGGCAATCTCTCCATCGACGAGAACGTCGCCGAGGAGAGCGTCTTCACCGAGGCCGTCGAGGACGCGGCCGCGGAGGAGAGCGCCGTCAACGAACAGGAGTAATTAAAGAATGATCAAATATTTGGAAAAAACCGGCCGCACGATGGAAGAAGCCATCGCCGCTGCCCTCGCCGAGCTCGGCAAGAGCGAGGAGGAGATCAGCGTCGAGGTGCTTGAGCGCGCCAAGAGCGGCTTCCTCGGCATCGGGGCGCAGCCGGCTCTCATCCGCGTGAGCTACGAGGTCCCCGACGAGCCCGCCGAGGAGAAGAAGGAAGCTCCCGCGCCGAAGAAGACCGAGAAGAAGCCCGAGGCGAAGAAGGCCGAGGAAAAGAAACCGGAGCCGAAGAAAGCCGAGAAGAAGCCCGCCCCCGCTCCCGTCGACGAAACGGGCGAGTTCGCCGCTGTCCGCGCCTTTATCTCCGGACTGATGGAGCGCATGGGCGTCGAGGCCGACATCGAGATCTCCCGCCGCGACAACGGCGGCATCAACGTCAACCTCTCCGGCAGCGGCATGGGCGCGATCATCGGCCGCCGCGGCGAGACGCTCGACGCGATCCAGCATCTGACCAACTACGTCGTCAACCGCGACAGCGACAAGCACATGCATATCAGCGTCGACGCGGAGAACTACCGCGCCAAGCGCGAGGAATCGCTGACCAAGCTGGCCGAGAAGATGGCTGAGAAGGCCATCAAGTACAAGCGCAGCATGGCGCTCGAGCCGATGAATTCCTATGAGCGCCACGTGATCCACACCGCGCTGCAGAACTACGAGGGCGTCACGACCTCCTCCACGGGTGTCGAGCCCAACCGCCGCGTCGTAGTCAGCTACGTCCGCCCCGAGCCGAGCGACAACAAGCCGCAGAGCCGCGAATGGGCATAATTTGACAACCGTTCGGGAAAATCATTCCGTGCGTTCCGGCTGATTTCGCGCCGGACTTCGTTGGCGGCCTTGAACATATATTTCCATTATGTCCTGCGCCCGCCGCCTCGCCCGACACAAAATCATCTCGAAACGCATCGAAAGCATTTTCCCTCACGGCCGTCTGAACGCTTCCCAGCGACAGCTTGAAAAAACCGTAATAACGATAACACTTTCGGAGGAATAAAATATGTTTGAAAAAATCAGAGACGTGCTGGCCAAGCAGTTTGAGCTCGATCCCGAGACCATCACCCGCGAGACCAACCTCATCGACGACATCGGCGCCGATTCGCTCGACATTGTCGAGCTGATCATGGAGCTCGAGGATGAGTTCGGCATCAAGATCTCCGACGAGGACGCCGTCAAGCTCGACACCGTCGGCCGCATCTGCGACTATCTCGACACGCTCAAGTAAGAGCGGAAGAAGAAAACGGCCTCTTCCCCGCCTCCGCGGGAAAGAGGCCGTTTTTCCATAAAAAGAGAACAAGCCCGGACAGACGCGAGAAAGACATTTCATCCAGTTTCACCAATTGACTTTCGCGGGCTGTACTTCTATAATTTTAAGCATTCAAGGGGAAAGGAGACCGCGCGATGATCTCTGCGTTCAACAGCAGCATGATGGGAATGATGTGCATGGGCAGCATGCGCATGATGATGTGCGCCCAAAAGTCTCCGCTCACCGACCGCATTCCCGCTTGATCGTTTTGCTTTTCAAACCGGGGAGCCGTGTGGGCTCCCCGGTTTTTTCTTTTTTCGGCCCGCCTGAAAGCGTTTCGGGCCGGCGGGAGCGGCGCACTCTGAAGGATCGGAAGGAAAGAGCATGATAGAAATCAGACACCTGAACAAGACCTACCGCACGGCCGAGCGGGACATCGTCGCGCTGGAGGACATCAACCTCCGGATCAACGACGGAGAGATCTTCGGCATCATCGGCCTCTCGGGCGCGGGCAAGAGCACGCTGGTGCGCTGCATCAATCTGCTCGAGCAGCCGAGCGCCGGAGAGGTGATCGTCGACGGCGAGAGCATCACGGCCTTGCCGCGCAAGGAGCTTCTGAAGCTCCGCCGCTCCATCGGCATGATCTTCCAGGGCTTCAATCTTCTTGAGCAGCGCAGCGTGCTGCGCAACGTCTGCTTCCCGCTGGAAATCGCGGGCGTCAAGAAAAAAGAGGCAAAAGAGCGGGCAATGGAGCTCCTCTCCCTCGTCGGACTGGCCGACCGGGCGGAAGCCTATCCCTCCCAGCTCTCCGGCGGCCAGAAGCAGCGCGTTGCCATCGCGCGGGCGCTTGCGACAAAACCGAAATATCTGCTCTGCGACGAGGCGACGAGCGCGCTCGACCCCACGACGACGCGCGCGATCCTGGAGCTGCTGCGTGAGATCAACGAGAGCTTGGGCGTCACGATCATCGTCATCACGCATGAGATGAAGGTCATCGACCAGATCTGTGACCGCGTCGCCGTCATCGACCACAGCCGCATTGCCGAGGAGGGCAAGGTCAGCGAGGTGTTCACCAATCCCCGCTCGCAGATCGCGCGCGATCTGATCATCCCGCGCGAGCGCACCGTGCTCGAGACCGAGGGCGGCAAGCGTCTGCGTCTGACCTTTGACGGCGAGACGACCGCGGGGCCGCACATTGCGGAGATGATCCTGGCCTGCCAGGCGCCCGTCAGCATCCTGCAGGCCAGCACGAAGGAGCTCGACGGCGTGATCTACGGCTATACGATCATCGAGCTGCCAAAGGACGAGCATCAGGCGGAGAAGATCCTGCTCTGGCTGCAAAACAGCGGCATCCGCTGGAAGGAGGTCGAATAAGATATGCTCAGCGAAATGTTTTTGAAGCTCTGGAACAACGGCATCCTGCAGCGCGGCATCTGGGAGACGATCTATATGACCGTGCTCTCCACGGCGATCTCCTATGTCATCGGCCTGCCGCTCGGCGTCGTGCTGACGGTCACGGACAAGGGCGGGCTGCACCCGATCCCCTGGCTCAACCGGCTGCTCGGCATCTTCGTCAATTTCTTCCGCTCGATCCCGTTCATCATCCTGATGGTTGCGATGCTGCCGGTGGCCAACTGGATCGTCGGCACCTCGCTCGGCAACAAGGCGATGATCGTCATGCTCGTCATCGCGGCCTCGCCCTATATCGCGCGCATGGTCGAAAGCTCCGTCAAGGAGGTCGACGGCGGCGTGATCGAGGCGGCCCAGTCGATGGGCGCGAGCAATTTCGAGATCGTCTGTAAGGTCCTCCTGCCGGAGGCGAAGCCCTCGCTGATCATGGGCGCGGTCATCTCGATGGTCACGATCCTGGGCTACTCGGCCATGTCGTCTACGATCGGCGGCACGGGCCTGGGCCAGATCGCGATCAGCTACGGCCATCAGCGCTTCAATCCCGACATCAAGTGGATCTGCGTATTTCTGACTGTAATAATCGTCCAGATTATTCAGGAGCTGGGGACTGCCATTGCGCACCGCAGCGATAAACGAATCAAAGAGTAAGCAAAACCCAAAAGGAAAGAAAAGGAGAAGAAACATGAAAAAGAAACTCGCCATCGTCCTTGCTGTCGCCCTTCTCGCGCTCAGCATCGCCGCCTGCGGCCAGTCCGCCGCTCCCGCCGCCTCCGCTCCGGCCGCCGAAGCCGCCCCTGCCGCTGAAGCCGCTCCCGCTACCGAGGCCGCTGCCCCTGCCGCCGAATCCGTCAAGCTGACGGTCGGCGCCAGCTCCACCCCGCACGCCGAGCTGCTTGAGCTCGTCAAGCCTGTTCTCGCCGAGCAGGGCATCGAGCTCGACATCGTCATCTATGACGACTATGTCCTGCCCAACACCGCGCTGCAGGACGGCGAACTCGACGCCAACTACTTCCAGCACACCCCGTACCTGAACAGCTTCAATGAAAAGAACGGCACCGATCTCGTCTCTGCCGGCCTCATCCACTATGAGCCCTTCGGCATCTATTCCAAGACCGTTGCCGCGCTTGCCGATCTCGCCGACGGCGCCACGATCCTGGTCCCGGACGACGAGTCCAACCAGACCCGCGCGCTGCTGCTCCTGGCCCAGGAGGACCTTGTCGTCCTGCCCGATGGCGCTTCCGTTGAAAACGGCGTGAGCGTGCTCGACATCGTCGACGCCAAGGGCTACGACATCCAGGCGGCCCAGGCCGACGCGATCCCCAGTCTGCTTGCCAACGCCGATGAGGGCACCATCGCCGTCATCAACTACAACTATGCGCTCGGCGCCGGCTTCAAGACCAGCGACGCGCTCGCCATCGAGGACGCCTCCGGTGACGCCGCCCAGACCTATGCCAACATCATCGCCGTCCGCCGCGGCGACGAGACCCGTGCCGAGATCATTGCGCTGATCGCTGCCCTGCAGGACGGCGCGGTCGACGCCTATAACGAGCAGACCGGCGCCGGCATCGTCCCCATTTCCTGATTATTTACAGCAAACACGCCGCTGTCCGACAGGACAGCGGCGTGTTCTTCTTTGCTTGGCTTTCAGTCGATGTGGATGATCGTCTCGTTTAGCTCCAGGGCCGTGACGTTCGGGTTGTGCCAGCGCTCGCGTTTCTCCGTCGGGCCGCCCATGTGGATGGCCTCGCGCGGGCAGAACTGCAGGCAGCTTAGGCACTGGATGCAGTCGGTGCCGAAGTCGGGCCGGCCGCCGACCATTTTGATGTTGCCCTTTGGGCACAGCGCGGCGCACTGGCCGCAGCCGATGCACTTGCCCGTGACGGTGAAGCCCGCCGCCTTTTTCGGCGCCATCTTCGGCCAGACGGAGGACTCGAGCTTGTTGAAGAGCGGCGCGGAGGGCGCTTTCTCCGACCGCACGCCGTTCCGGATATCCTCGGCGACCTTGGCGGCGAACTCCTCCGAACGCTTCTGCGCCTTTTCGGGCGTGAGCGGCGGGACCATCAGCGTGTGCGGCATCAGCCAGATGCAGGCGCTCTGGTGCGAGATGCCCGCGTGATAGGAAAGCGGCACGATCTCGTTGATTTTCGCCAGACCCACGCCGGGGTAGCCCGCGTAGCAGACCACGCCGAAGGTGTAGGCTTTCGCGCTGATGAAGAGGCCGCGGACGTATTTCTCCACGTCGCCGGGCAGACCGCCCGCGTAGCAGGGGAAGACGAAGCCGACGCGCTCGGCCTCGTGCACGTCGCGCACGGCGGGCGCGCGGCGCATCATCACGATGTCCGTGTCGCCCAGTCCCCGGGCGATGTTCTTGGCGATATCCAGGCAGTTGCCGCTGCCGGAAAAGCAGAAGATGACGTTTTTGCTCATGGCTGTCCTCCTTACAGGCTCAGGTCAAAGATCGAATCGTCGTTGTCGATCCACTCCTGCACCTCGATCGTGCGGTACTCCGTCGGCGTGGAGCGGATGACGACCTTGTCGATGCCGGCGTTGATGATCTGGCGCTTGCACATCGAGCAGGACATGGCGTTGGGCAAAAGCTCATTGGTCAGCGCGTCGCGCCCGACGAGATAGATCGTCGCGCCGATCATATCGCGCCGCGAGGCGGAGATGATGGCGTTGGCCTCGGCGTGGACGCTGCGGCAGAGCTCGTAGCGCTCGCCGGAGGGGATGTGCAGCAGCTCGCGGGTGCAGCTGCCGATATCCGAGCAGTTGCGCCGTCCGCGCGGCGCGCCGTTGTAGCCGGTGGAGATGATCTCGTCGTTGCGCACGATGATCGCGCCGTATTTGCGCCGCAGGCAGGTGGAGCGCTCCAGCACGGAGTCGGCGATGTCAAGATAATAATTCTGTTTGTCGGTGCGGCTGTCCATAAAAAACCCTCCGATGGATTGATGACTTTATTATATCTTCCGCCGCGCGGCAAGTCAATGTGGCATTTCCCGCAGATCTGTGGTATGATCGGGCCATGAGCAAGACGAATTATATGCACGCGTTCGACGCCATCGCCGCAAAGAGCGCGGGGAAACGCCCGCGCCTGCTGCTGCACAGCTGCTGCGGCCCCTGCTCGTCCTCGGTGCTGGAGCTGTTAACCAAATACTTTGATGTGACGCTGCTGTGGTACAACCCCAACCTCTACCCGCAGGAGGAATTCGACAGGCGCCTGGCCACGCAGATCGAGCTCATCGAGAAGGCGGGCCTCACAGAGGAGGTCCCGATCCTGGCCGAGAGCCGGAAGCACGAGGACTATCTGCGCCGCGTCGAGGGTCTCGGGAACGAGCCGGAGGGAGGAAAGCGCTGTACCGAATGCTTCCGCCTGCGGCTGACAGAGTGCGCGCGTTTGGCAAAGCAGTACGGCTTTGAATACTTCTGCACGACGCTCACGGTCTCGCGCCACAAGGATGCCGAGCGCATCAACGCCCTCGGCGAGGAGATAGGCAAAGCCTTTGGCGTAGCCTGGCTGCCCTCGGATTTCAAAAAACGAGGCGGCGAGCTGCGCTCGCAGCGCCTTTCCGAGCAGTTCGGCCTCTACCGCCAGAACTACTGCGGCTGCGAGTTCTCGCTGCGCTCACGCGAAGCGCGCGCGAAGGACGGCCCGGAAGGATAAGAGAAAAAACACAAGGGACAGACGTCTTTTCGGCGTCTGTCCCTTTTTTGTTATTCTGCGGGCCCGTCCCCGCCGGCGGTCTTGTCCCGCAGCAGGGCGACGCCTTTTTTGAGCCATGCGGGGATCGGCGCGCCGAGGAGCCCCGCGTTTTCGATCACGCTGCCGAGCTCCGTAAAGGTGTACCAGATCGCGACGATCATGGTCAGACAGTGCGGAAGCTCATTCTCGCCGAGGAGCGGCGCGGCCGCGCTGTGCAGCACGACCTGCACGGCGATGTCGCACAGCGCCGCCACCAGCAGCGCGGCGATCTCGCCGAGCTTGTGCCACAGGCCCTGCCGGGCCGCGGCGCTGGACCAGGTCCCTCTGGCGCGCGCGGCCCAGGTGCCGGTGACGTAGTCGGCCGCCATCGACGCGATGAACACCGCGATCGCCCAGCCGAGCCAGCCCCACAGCGCCGTGAGAAAGCTCAGGACCAGCGTGACGAGCGCGCGGATCTCCGTCGCCTTATCGGGTGCGTTCATGTCAATCGTTCTCCTTTTTTCTTATGCGTTCCAAAGGGCGGTGAAGCTCTCGCCTCCGAACTCGCCGTCCGCGGCAAGACCGTGCGCGCGCTGAAAAGCCAGCAGCGCCGCGGCCGTCTTCGGGCCGAATTCCCCGTCCGGCGCGCCGCAGTCGAAGCCCTGCGCGCCGAGCAGCGTCTGCAGGTTTTTCACCTGCGGGCCGCTGCTGCCCTGCCGCAGGAGGCTGATCTTTACGTTGTACTCGTATCCGGCGTAATTCGGTTTTTTCTCCGCCGGGGCGGAGGCCGGGGGCGGAGAAGCGGAGGCGTGCCCGTCCTTGTCCCCGCCCGCGGCCAGCGCCCAGTTCGGCCGGCCGTAGCCGGCGATATTCAGCGCCTGCGGGGCGTAGACGCGCCGCGAGACCATGTCGGAGCTGTTGCCCTCCACGGCGGTGACGCGCCCGCCCTCGACGGCGGTGACGATGCCGGTGTGGTTGATGCCGCCGTCGACGTAGAGAAAGATCTGGTCGCCCGGCTGCGGCGCGGGGAACCAGCGCCCCGCGTTCTTGTAGTATTGGGCCGAATAGCGGCAGGCCGCCCCGGCACAGCCGGGAAACTGATACGTCATGGCCATGCCGAGCTCCAAGCCGAAGCACTCGACGAAGCCCGCGTCGACGAAGACGTCGCACCAGGGCTGGTTCTGCACGTCCCAGCCGTAGAGCTTCTCCATACCCTTGGCGTATTTGTTCCAGTTGTTCGCTCCTTCACGCGTGCCTACCTGCGCCTCCGCCCAGCGGATCAGCTTTTGCTTCGCTTCGTTTTCCGTCATGCTTTAAGCCGTCCTTTTCCAGATATAGACCGCCAGATAAGGCGGCATGTTGTTGTGGGAAGCGTTCCCGCCCTTGCTGCCGGTGGAAAAATTGTTGAGCGTGGCGGTATAGTACACGCCGCTGCCTCTTTCGATATAGTTGGTCGCACCGCTCGTGGTCGTTGAGATCGCACGAAGCGTCCCAACCGACGACATCGCATGGCTGTGGCCCGGCATTTCGCTTTCCACCAGCTTGTGGGAGGCCTCGCCTCCCGTGCCTCCGGCTGCAAAGCTGTCCCCGGCGGCAAGCAGAAAGCGGTCCCGGATCCGCTCCCATGTCCCGCCGAACAGCGTACCGGGGTCTGTGCTGTTGACGGACATGTAGATCGAGCCTACGGGATAGACGTCGTCAAAGCTGATCCCTCCGCCTCCGCCGATGATGCTGCCGAGCACGGTGAGATTGCCGCCGATCTTCACGTCCCAGTCTCCGGTGATCTCAAACAGGTCGTCCGTCTCCGCCGCCTTGCCGAAGGCCGCGCCGCGCCCGTTCGGGCGGAACTTCATGGCCCACTTGCGCGTAGGCACGACCGCGTAGTAAACGGCGCTGTTGCCGAGCGCGTCCGTCGCGGTGATCCTGACCGTATAGCTCGCGTCCGCGGAGACGGGACCCAGCACAGACGCCGTCCCGCTGCTCAGGGACGTCTCCGCGCCGTAAGCCCCCCCGGCTGATTTATATGCGGCTGTCAGCGTACAGATGTTGCTGCCGTTGAGAGAGGAATATACGGCCGTCGCCCTGACGGAAAGACAGGTCCCGTCCTCATCCGCCGCGCCCGAAGCATCACACCGAAAAACCGCCTGCCCCGTCATGCTCGGGGCGGCGTAGTCCATGACCGCGAGCGAGAAGGTCTCGCTCGCCGTCCTTCCTCTGCTGTCGGTGACCGTGCAGGTGACGGCGACGGCTTCGGAGGCCAGGACGGGCGTGAGATAAGGGGCGCTGCTTACCGTCTCTCCCTGGCAGCTTACGGAACAGGAGGCCACGCTCGCGCCCACGGCGCCGCTCATGTCGATCTTCGTCAGATCGAAGGCGGCCTGCGCCCGCGAGTAGCCCTTGACGTAACCGCTCATGCCGGATACGGCGCCGGTGTTGCAGACGGCCAGCGCGGCCCAGCCCGCCGAAACGACCGGCTTCATGTCCGCGTCCGCGGCGACGGTCAGCGAATGCATGAGCGCGGCGCCGACCGCCGTGCCTCCGCTGTTGTAGGTCTGCACGGACACGGTGACCGGAAGCGACGCGGCGGACGGATAGTCCGCAAACCACGAGCGCGGGACGCTAAGGCTCAACGACGTGTCGAAACGGCCGCTCGTATACAGGGTCGTCTGGTTGTTGTATTTGAACGTGGCGATGTGATAGTTGCTCGTATTTTTCCGGCTCATCGTCAGGGAATAGCTGCCCTGCGTGGCCACGCTCGAGGAGGCCGACGCGATGGAGGACGCGGCGTTTTCCGTGATCGTGATGGTCTGGTTGCCGGTGTCGATCCCCTTGCGGTAGGACGTCGCGTTCAGCGGGACTACCGTCCCGAGAAACCTCACCGTCGCCGTCGCCACGCCGTTTGCGTTGTGAGTAATGCTCATCGTGCCGATGGAGCCGGCGTAAGGCGGGAAGTTCGTCCACGTATCGACGTTCGCCGAGCAGACGAGGTTGTTCGAGGTGCCCCAGGTGCCGTCAAAGGCGTAGTTCAGAGCTCCGTTGAGATAGATGCCGGCGTTCGACAGATTGTATCCGCAGGCGCGCAGGTCGCCGCCGTAGTTGCCGGTGTTGCGGACCTGCGGCGTCACGGTGACGGTTGATTTGTTCGTCGCGGCGTTGTAGCTGCTGACCCAGTAAAACCGGATCGAAAACGAGCCGTTCGTCACCGCGCTTGTGTATCCGCTTGCCATATCAGCCTCCTATGTATCTCAGACCGAAGCCGCCCGCGGTCGATATCTCCCAGTCGGAGCCTGCGCGCAGCTTGTCCTCGGCGATGATGTTGGCCACATGCAGCATGCTGTCCTCCGAAGAGAACCAGCCGCGCCGCACGCCGTTGATCCAGAACTGCCAGCCCGCCGAGGTATACAGACCGAAGGTCTGGCCCGGCGCCAGCTCGTGATAGATCACGCCGCCGACGGACTGCGTCTGCCCGGTAAAGGACAGCGTCTCGCTGATCGCGATGCCCAGGTGCAGCTCGTGAGTCTCCGGGTCCTCGATGACCCCGCGGCGGATCTGGCCGCTGAGCGTGCTCATATACCGCTCCAGTGCCTCGACGGCCTCGGTGTAGTGATAGCTCTCCACGGTCTCGCGCGCCGTCCGGCGCACCTGCGCGTCGATCTGTTCGTAATAGCTGCCGAAATCGGAAACGGCGACGTAGCGCGAGGAGAGGCTGTCGAAGCGCGCGTCGGTCGTCTCGCCGATCTCGTCGGCGTTCTTGACGATCAGCGCCTTGAGCGCGGAAGCCTGCTCGCGCAGCGCGGCCTCGGTTTTCCCGCGCACGGGG
>JBGUZD010000080.1:0-4307 GCA_045222695.1 Candidatus Limivicinus sp. | reverse complement strand
CGCCCGCGTAGATCGGGCTGCGGCCGAGATTGCGGCGGATGATCTCGTGCGTGCGCTCGTTGGTATAGGTCAGATAGCAGACCGCGCGGTTTTCCGGCGCGGTATCGGTCGAGAAGGAGAAGGGCTCGGGCTCGGGATCGCCCTCCTGCAGCTCCATCTTTGAAAAGTCCACGCTGCGGCGGTTGACGCGCGGGGGCGTGCCGGTCTTGAAGCGGCGCATCGAAAGCCCCATCCCGCGCAGACGCGCGGCGAGCGGCACGGCGGCGGAGAGCCCGTCGGGGCCGGAGGAGCGCAGCACCTCGCCCACGATCGTGCGCCCGTCGAGATAGGTGCCCGAGGCGATCACGACCGCGCGGCAGCGCCAGGTCGCGCCCGTCTGCGTCGTGACGGAGACGACGCGGCCGTCCTCCGTGCCGATATCGACGATCTCGGCCTGGCGGACGCGCAGATGCTCCTGCAGCTCGAGCGTGTGCTTCATCACTTCCTGATAGCGCCGCCGGTCGGCCTGCGCGCGCAGGGAGTGCACCGCCGGGCCCTTGCCGAGGTTGAGCATGCGGTACTGGATGCAGGCGCGGTCCGCGGCCTTCGCCATCTCGCCGCCGAGCGCGTCGAGCTCGCGCACGAGGTGGCCCTTGCCCGTGCCCCCGATCGCGGGGTTGCAGGGCATGTTGCCCACGCTGTCGAGATTGACCGTGAAGCAGACCGTGTCCAGCCCCAGACGCGCGGCGGCCAGCGCGGCCTCGATGCCCGCGTGTCCCGCGCCGATCACGGCGATATCGCATTGTCCCGCGTCGTATCTCATGGAAGTCCTTCGCTCCGTTTGTGCTTGATAATACCAAAATTATAACAGATTGCGCGCAAAAAACAATCCTTTTTGCCCGCGCCGCCGCGGACGCGGAGGCGGGGGAAGGAACGCGAAAAAACGCGCGTCGGGGCGAAAAAAGCATTGACCGGGAAAACCATAAGTTGTATAATTCTTTTAATAGAGAAACTATATCCTGTGTTTTGCAAGTGAGGTGCTGCGCTTATGCCCAGAAAGATCTCAAGAGTGATCACGCTCGTCCTGGCGATGTGCCTGCTCTTTTCCCTGGCGGCGGTCCCCGCCTTCGCGGAGGATACCGTTATTGAAAGAGTACTGACCACCTCGGACAAGGAAGCGGTCGTGATGAGGACGGCCGGCGAGATCGTGTTCACGACCTCCACGCAGGGCGCCAGCGTCTCCTCCGTGACGTGGACGGCCTCCGACGGCACCGTGCTCGGAGCGGGCGACGCTTTCCGCAAGGACGTCTACACGCTCGTCGTCACGCTGACGGCGAACCCGGGCTACGTCTTCGGCGCGGCTGCAGTCGGTGTTCTCTACGGCAGAACCTGCGATATCGCCGTGAGCGCGGACGGGAAAACGGCTTCGCTGCGCCGCAACGTCGAGGCGGTCGTCTGGTCGCCGATCATCGTCAAGCAGCCGCTCGCCGATCCTCCGGTCGATCCGGGCGGACGCGTCTCCTACGCCGCCACGGCCAACTTTGCCACCACGCACAACTGGTATCTCAAGAGCCCCGACGGGAAGGAGCAGCTCGATCTCGTGTCGGCGCGCAACCGCTTCCCCGGCGTCGTCTTCACCGATACGGGCAACAGCCTGATCATCGACAACGTCCAGGCGGAGATGAACGGCTGGCTGGTCATGTGCCGCTTCTGGGAGAGCACGGACACCTATTTCTCCGATTCGCAGACGGCCGCAATCCAGGTCAAGGTCCCCGCTGCCACGCCGGAGCCGACGCCCGAGCCGACGCCCGAGCCCACGCCCGAGCCGGAAGCCACGCCCGAGCCGGAGCCCACGCCCGAGCCGACGCCCGAGCCCACGCCGGAGCCCGCCGTCGTCCCGCAGCCGAAGGCCTGGCAGTCCAACGAGGGCGGACACTGGCACGAGAACGCGCAGGGCGAGGCCAGCGATCTCGGCGAGCACAGCTATGTGTGGTCCGCGCCCGACGAAAAGGGCGAGGAGACGGGCGTGTGCAGCGTCTGCGGCTATACGGCCACGCGCGTGAGCGAGTCCGTCGCCAGGCAGGAGTTCAAGGGCAAGCTGCTCATCGGCCTCGGCGTCGCCGTGGCGGTGCTGATGATGCTGTCCCTGGCCGCGCCGAAGAAGAAAAAGCACCGGCGCTGAAGAAAAGAATAAAAAGAACTGCGGACCCTGACGGGCTCGCAGTTCTTTTTTTGTAAGGGACAGTCCTTCCGTTCCCGCCGCGTCGGCGCGCGGCAGATCCCCCGCGCTTTACAGCCGGTAGATCCTCAGGCCGTCGGAGCTCTTGAGCAGCTCCAGCAGCTTGTTGAAGGGCTTCCAGTCGAGATCCTGATAGCGCTTGGACAGACGCTGATAGTGCGCGCGGATCTCCTCGTGCGTCAGGTGCCTGTCCATGCACAACTTGTGGCAGCGGAGCTGCTCGCGCAGCGCGGCGCGCTCGGCCGCTTCCCGCTCCGGCGGGACGTCCAGCGGCAGCGTTTCATAGTCTACCCCGTAGCGCCAGCCCATGGCCTGGTGCTCGCGCACCCAGCGCTCGTGCTCCATGGGCGCGAAGATCGCCGCGTCCTTTTTCCCGAAATGCGTGACCAAGGCAAAGTCCACGGGCTTGTCCGTATAGAAGCAGCCGATCGCGTTCAGATAGGCTGCGAAATGGCGCGTGCGCCCCAGCGTGGAAAGACGGTATTCCAGCGAGCTTGCGTTGAATTTTGCCTCCATCTCTTCCCGCGAGGGCTTCCCGGGCATCTTTCTGGCGTGCAGGGAGACCGCGAAATCATAGAAATGCAGGAAGTTGCTTTCGGAGAGATAGGTGCGCTTGTTTTCGCGGTTGACCCGGCAGAGCTTCAGCCTGACCGTCAGAGGGATGGCGGAGGTGTCCACGATATGCTCGATGTCCTCCGTGAAATCCGGCTTCTCGCCCGCCATGTCGCTGTATGCCTTCAGACGGGGCTTTTTCTTCGTCGGATCGGCGAGCCACTCCGCGCGCTCCCGCTCGTAGGCCTCGATCTTCTCGTGCTCGGCGGCGTCGTAGCTGTACACGGCGGAGATGGCCTGGCCCGAGAAGTCGAAGCGCGCGGACAGGGGATGGAGCTCCTTGCGGGAGTTGCGCCCGTAGGAGGTGCGGTCCCAGCACTGCAGCTCGTCGCAGAGCATCAGCAGCCAGGCCAGCGGGTGCTGATCCATGCGCAGAGGCGCTTTGCGCTTGCTCTTGTCCCTGTCCTTGTAAAACGCGATCGCAAATTTCCAGAGGCTGTTGTGCAGTATGATGGCGGAGAGCGCGTCGACGTGCATCGCGGTCATGTTCGCCGGCTTCACGATCCGGATCAGCTCCTGGCAGAGCCGCGCCGCGCTGAAAAAGGCGTGGTCCATGTAGTAGCCGAAGTCCTCCGGACGGGTTGGCTTGCGATCAAGAACGTCCAGCAGGTATTCCTCGGTGAAGCCGTAGCTCCCGCCCATTTTTTCCGTGATGTCGTAGGCGAGCAGCTCGCTCGTGGTCGAGAAGCGGCGGCCGTACAGCGCGTCGAAGCGGTCGCTCGCCTCCTTGTCCAGCCCCGTCAGGGACTCCACCGAGCGATAGGACAGGAAGAGGCTGTCTTCCCCGCGCTCCTTGTCGTCCACCTCGAAGTAGCTGAGCACCTGCTCGAAGGGCAGCTCAAAGGGGTAGCCGATATCGTGGAACAGAGAGGTCAGCCCCCAAAATTCCAGGAAGAGGTTGGCGATCTCGTTCTCCTTCCGGCCCTCCAGACGGTAAAAGTCACGGAAGGAAAGGCGGTAGGCCTCGTTCGTCTCGTAGATCGCAAGGCCCAGCGCAAACACATAGACCGAATGGGAATAGTGGTCCCGGTGCTTCATCAGCAGCGAGCTGCCGTTGGCCTCGTACTCGGAGAGCAGCTCCACCATCTTCTTGGACTTCCCGTACTGGCCGAAGAAGATCTCCAGAAACGAGTAGTAGACCACATAGGCGTCCTCGGCGATGCCGGAGTCGATGAAGGCCTCCAGCGCTTTTTCCAGGCAGAGACGGTCGATGTCCCGCTGCATGTTGTAGGGGATCTGACCGGGCTTGAGGCTCTGGCCCAGATAGACGCCCGTCAGCTCTTCCGTCTCCTCTTTCTTCGCGTCGAAGTGAAGCGCCTCGCAGCGATTGTGCAGGAAGCGGAGCGCGGCGGATTTCAGGTCGTTTTTCTGCCGCCGGTTGGTATAAAGGGGAGGCTGAGCGGGACCGACGTCGTATCCGAAACGCGCCTCGTTCTTTTGCCGCATCTTCTCCAGCGCCGTATAAGCCATGGCGTAT
>JBGUZD010000079.1:0-3641 GCA_045222695.1 Candidatus Limivicinus sp. | reverse complement strand
CAACTCGACGGCATCGCCCCGGCGCGCCGCGGCGTGCCGCAGATCGAGGTCACCTTCGACATCGACGCCAACGGCATCGTGAACGTCTCCGCCAAGGACCTCGGCACCGGCAAGGAGCAGCACATCACCATCACCTCCTCGTCCAACATGTCCAAGGAGGACATCGACAAGGCCGTCCGCGAGGCGGAGAAGTACGCCGCCGAAGACGCCAAGCGCAAGGAAGAGGTCGACACCCGCAACGCCGGCGACCAGATGGTCTATCAGACCGAGAAGACCCTCTCCGAGATGGGCGACAAGCTCGATCCGGCCGACAAGAGCGAGGTCGAAAGCAAGCTCCAGGCCCTGAAGACCGCGCTGACGGGCACCGACAGCGCCGCCATCAAGCACGCCACCGAGGAGCTGACGCAGGCCTTCTACAAGGTCAGCGAGAAGATGTACCAGGCGGCGAACCCGCAGGGCGCTCCCGGCGCGGGCTATGACCCGAACCAGCAGGGCGGCCCCCAGGGCGGCCAGCCCGGCGGCCAGGACTACTACGACGCCGACTACACGGTCGTCGACGACAAGTAAGACGAACCGCAGCCTATAACAAATAACGCCATGAGGCGGAGAAGAGCTCTCCGCCTCAATGGTCTGTGAGGACGCTATGGCAGACAAACGCGATTACTACGAGGTGCTCGGCCTGCAGAAGGGCGCGAGCGCCGAGGAGATCAAAAAAGCATACCGTAAGCTCGCCAAGGAGAACCACCCCGATCTGCACCCCGGCGACAAGGCCTGCGAGGAGCGCTTCAAGGAGATCAACGAGGCCTACGAGATCCTCTCCGACGACGACAAGCGCGCGAAGTACGACCAGTACGGCCACGCCGCCTTCGACCCGAGCGCCGGCTTCGGCGGCGCGGGCTTCGAGGGCTTCGGCGACTTCGGCGACCTCGGAGACATCTTCTCGAGCTTCTTCGGCGGCGGCTTCGGCGGGGGCTTCGGCGGCACGCGCACGAATCCCAACGCCCCGCGCCGCGGCGAGAACCTGCGCGCGAGCGTGAACATCTCCTTCGAGGAGGCGGCCTTCGGCTGCAAGAAGGAGGTCACGGTCGGGCGTGTGGAGAAGTGCGCCGACTGCAAGGGCACGGGCTGCGCCCCCGGCACCACGCCGGAGATCTGCCCGGACTGCAAGGGCTCGGGCACCGTCCGCACGACGCAGCGCACGCCCTTCGGCATGGCCCAGTCCACGTCTCCCTGCTCAAAGTGCCGCGGCACGGGCAAGATCATCCACCAGCCCTGCAAGACCTGCCGCGGGATGGGTAGCGTGCGGCGTCAGCACAAGATCAACGTGACCGTCCCCGCGGGCATCGACGACGGCCAGGCCATCTCCCTGCACGGCCAGGGCAACGAGGGCGCGAACGGCGGCCCGGCGGGCGATCTGCTCGTCTCGGTGATCGTGCGTCCGCACGCCCGCTTCGAGCGCGACGGCAACTCCGTGCTGCTGCTGCAGGACATCTCCTACGCGCAGGCCGCGCTCGGCGCCGAGATCGAGGTTCCGACCATCGACGGTCCCGTCAAGCTGACGATCCCCGAGGGGACGCAGCCGGGCTCGACCTTCCGTCTGCGCGGCAAGGGCATCCCCTATCTGCGCGGCAGCGGGCGCGGCGACCAGTTCGTCACCGTCAACGTCAAGGTCCCCAAGGGCCTGACCGGCTCGCAGAAGGAGCTGCTGCGGCAGTTCGCCGCCTCAATGGGCGAGCTCGACCGCGCCGGCTCTTCCTCCGGCGGCGGGATCTTCGGGAAAAAGAAGAAATAAACGATCGGAGCGCGCCGACGCGGCGAGCATTTACAAGCGCCGCTTTTTGCGCTATAATAGTTTCATCTTTATGAAAAGGAGCACTGTCATGGATTTCAGAAGCCTTTCCGTCAAGGAGCTGTTCGACAACCCCAAGACCGCGGCCATCATCAAGGAGATGGCGCCCCAGCTGCTCAAGTACCCCGTGAAGATGTTCAACAAGAAGAGCTGCGGCGAGATCTTCGACCGCGTCGTCAAGGTCGGCATCGTGCCGCTGGACCAGGCCAAAAAGATCGAGGCCAAGGTCAACGAACTGATCAAATAACAAGCATGCGGCGGCAGGGCCATTTGCCCCTGCCGCCGTTTTGTGCGGAAAGAGAGAGATCATGCTGGAAACGCTTTTTGAACGCTTTGACAGCCTGCTCGTGCTCGACACCGAGACGACGGGCTTCGCGCCGCGCCGCGACGAGGTGATCGAGCTGGCGATGCTGCGTCTCACGCCCGACGGCGGCGAGGAGTCCTACGACGAGTTTATCCGCCTCTCGCCGGGCAGGGAGCTCCCCGCGCGCATCACGGAGCTCACCGGCATCACCGAGGACATGCTGCGCCCCGGCGTGAGCAAGGCCTCCGCCGCCCGCGCGCTCGCGGACATGCTCGGAAAAGGGGAGCGCACACTCGTCTGCGCCTATAACGCGCAGTTCGACCTGGTGTTCCTCTATTATCTGCTCGACGCCTACGGCCTCGCCGGCGCGCTGCGCGGGGTGAAATTCCTCGACGCGATGACGGTCTACCGCGACCGCAGGCCCTATCCCCACCGCCTCGCCGACGCGGTGGAGGCCTACTCCCTTTCGGCGCAGAACACGCACCGCGCCATCGACGACACGCGCGCGACTTATGAGCTGCTCTGCGCGATGGACGCGGAGGAGAGCGACCTTTTCCGCTACGTCAACCTTTTCGGCTACAACCCGAAATACGGCGTGACGGGCAAGCGCATCTCCTCGGTCACTTACCGCCCGCAGGGCTTCGACGCGCTCGGGAAGCTGTACGAGCAGGAATGAGCGCGTATACTTTTTTTCTGGTTTACCCTGGGAGGTGTCACTTTGCCCTGGTCAGTGTCCATTTTCTCTTTGCGCGCGTGAAGGACGGGGGAACAGGTGTCTGTTCTGCCTGGTCGGTGTCCATTTTCTCTTTGCTTGTGCAAAGGACGGGGGAAAACGATCCCCTTTCTCTTGCTTGTCCAAGAGAAAGGGGGAAAGAGAACGACACAAGAGGGGGAAGATTTCGTTTTCTTCCCCCTCTTGACTCCCCTAATTGAAACGATGAAAGAGGGGGATACCCCCTCTTTCAAATCTCCCCTCCGTTGTGCCGGGTTGGAAGCTTTCCGCCTCTGAATATCGTTCCTCGCAGGGGCGGCATGCGCCGCCCCTGAAAGCGCGATCCAACGGTTTGCGTATGTAGGGGACGGCGCCCCCGACGTCCCGTTCCCCTGCGGGATTCATGGCTTCCCCGCGCAAGGGGAAGCTGTCGAGCGTATGCGAGACTGATAAGGTCTTTTCGCCCCCCTCTCCCGTCCCCCCGCGGGGAAAACAGGTGCGGCGGCTGCCGATCCACCTTGCCGCAAATGCCGATTGCGGCCCTCTCCCAAAGGGCTCGGGCGCGCAAAGCGGCGCGGCTGCGGAGATTGCGCCCTGCCTTCTTCTGCCCCCGGCAGCGGCAGGCCGCGATCCCCTGCGGAAATGTCCTTCTTTGGCGTGTATCTCTCAAATCAGCACAACGACAGGGTGGATCAAAGGAGGGGAGAAGTCCCCTCCTTTGCCGTTTCAATTAGGGGGATCCCAAAGGGGGGAAGAAATCGGAATCTTCCCCCCTT
>JBGUZD010000078.1:0-11728 GCA_045222695.1 Candidatus Limivicinus sp. | reverse complement strand
GCCGCCGTTGTTCAGGTCATACAGATGGATACCGGGGGTGAAGGCGCCGTCCTTCACGGCCTTGGAGATATCCTGGGAAGCGGTGTCCACGCGCTTCATGGCGGAGGTGATCACGTGATCCGGAGCGTTGGGGCTCTGGTCGGTGTCAACGCCGATGGCCCAGATGCCTTCTTCGTCGCAGGCGTTGATCACGCCCAGGCCGGTGCCGCCCGCAGCGTGGTAAATCACGTCGGCGCCCTTGGTGATCATGTCCTTCGCAGCGGTGGAGCCGCCGGCGGAGTCACCAAAGTTGTTGGCGTTGTACTGCAGAACGGTGGCGTCGGGGCAGACGGCCAGAACACCGGAGATGAAGCCCACGCCGAACTTGTTCATGGACGGGAACACCATGCCCTGAACATAGCCGACGGTCTTGCTCTCGGTGACGGAGCCGGCGACCAGGCCGACGAGGTAGGAGGCCTGCTCCTGCGCGAACATCAGGCAGGCGACGTTCGGCAGATCGGCGCAGGTGTCGTCGTCGATGATGGCGAACTTCTGATCGGGGTTGGCCTCGGCGGCGGCGCGGGTGGCGTCGGCGAGCATGTAGCCGACCGAGATGATCAGGTCGTACTTCTCATCGATGAAGGTGTTGATGTTGGTCTGGTAGTCAGCGTCGGTCTTGGACTCGAGATAGTTGACTTCGAAACGGCTGTCTTCCTTGGCGAGAGCCTGCAGGCCTTCCCAGGAGGTCTGGTTGAAGGACTTGTCGTTGACGCCGCCGACGTCGGTGACCATACCGATCTTGACCTTGGCGCTGGCAGCGGGAGCAGCAGACTGGCCGCAGGCGCAGAGGGCGAAGATCATGCACAGCGCGAGGACGAGTGCGAGAATCTTTTTCATGTTTGTTCCTCCATAGCATTTTTTGTTTTGTCCCATCGGCGTGCTCTCACACGCCGCAGAGTATTATATCACGCGCGGGGGGAGTAAATCAAGGAAAATCCGTTTGTTTTACCGAAATTTACAAGTCCTTTTTCCGCGCGGCGGGAGCGGGGCTTTATTTCAGCTCCGCCATTTTCACGGCCGTGTCAAGCGCGATCTCCATCGCGTCAAAACAAGGCCGTGAGGCCGCCGCGCCTTGTTTCCTCGGCGCTTTCCGGCCGCCGACCTTGTTTTTCCTTTCAGATCCGCACCCGCCCGCGGCTGGGCTGCGGATCTGGTTTTATTTGATCTCCGCCATTTTTACGGCCGTATCCAAAGCGATCTCCATCATTTGCGTGAAGGAGGTCTGGCGCTCCTCGGCCGAGAGATACTGCTGCTTGTAGAGGTGGTCGGAGATCGTGCAGATGCACAGCGCGCGCTTCTTCGCGTAGGCCGCGTTGGCATAGAGCCCCGCCGCCTCCATCTCGATCGCGAGCACGCCCATGCGCTTCCACAGGTCGTTGGCGCTCTGTCCCTCGGCGGCGTAGAAGTTGTCGGACGAGAGGATGTTGCCGACCATGAACTTCGCCTTGTGCTCCTCCGCGGCCTCGACGGCCTTCTGCAGCAGCGTGTAGTCCGCGATCGGGGCGTAGAGCCCGGGCGTGCCGAAGGTGCTCGGCAGGACGGAGTTAGTGCAGGCGCCCTGGCCGATGACGATGTCCATGACGTCGAGATCGTCGCTCAGCGCGCCGGCCGAGCCGATGCGGATGATGTTGTCCACGTCGTAGTAGTGATACAGCTCCCAGCTGTAAATGCTGATGGACGGGATGCCCATGCCGGAGGCCATGACCGTGACGGGCACGCCCTTCCAGGTGCCGGTGTGGCCCTGCACGCCGCGCACGTTGTTGACGAGCTTCGGGTCGGTCAGAAAGGTCTCGGCGATGAATTTCGCGCGCAGCGGATCGCCCGGCATCAGCACGGTCTTGGCGATCTCGTCGGCCTTGGCGTTGATATGGGGGGTGGGGATGGACATGGCTTTTACCTCCTGGATGATCGAATGAGACGCTTCGTATGAGAAGATTATATAAGTATAAATTGCAAAAGTCAAACCAAGATGGTAAGATAGGGGAGGAAAAAGACAATACGCGGGGGGACATGCGATATGAGCGACGTCATGATCATTGGCCTGGCCGGCGGCACCGGCAGCGGCAAGACCACGATCACCAAAAAGCTGATGCAGCGCTTCGGCGGAGAGGTCTCCGTCATCTACCACGACAACTACTACAAGGCGCACCACGACATGCCCTACGAGGAGCGCGCCAAGCTCAACTACGACCACCCCGACGCCTTCGACAACGAGCTCTTCGTCCAGGCCGTGCGCGACCTCAAGGAGGGGAAGGACGTCGTCTGCCCGATCTACGACTACTCGATCCACGACCGCAGCGACAAGACCGTCGTCGTCAAAAGCGCGAAGGTCGTCATCGTCGAGGGCATCCTGATCTACGCCGTGCCGGAGCTGCGCGAGCTCATGGACATCAAGCTCTTCGTCGACACCGACGCGGACGTGCGCATCCTGCGCCGCATCCGCCGCGACGTGCGCGACCGCGGCCGCAGTCTCGAGAGCGTGATCGACCAGTATCTCACGACCGTCAAGCCCATGCACGAGCAGTTCGTCGAGCCCAGCAAGCGCTACGCCGACCTCATCATCCCCGAGGGCGGGCACAACCAGGTCGCGATGCGCATGGTCGTCTCCCGCGTCCGCGCGCACATTTACGGCGAAGAGGAGTAAGTTCCGTGGCCAAGCTCTATTTCAAATACGGCGCGATGGGCTCGTCCAAGTCCGCCCAGGCGCTGATCACCAAATTCAATTACGAGGAAAAGGGCATGCGCGTCTGGCTCATCAAGCCCAGCGTCGACACCCGCGACGGCGCGGACCTGATCCGCAGCCGCATCGGGCTCGAGGCGCACGCGCAGATCATCACGCCCGAGCAGGATATCGCCGCGGAGTACCGGAAGATCGGCGCCTACGACGTGATCATCTCCGACGAGGCCCAGTTCTTCACCCCCGCGCAGATCGACCAGCTGCGCGCCCTCGTCGACGAGGAGGACATCCCCGTGCTCTGCTTCGGGCTGCGCACCGATTTTCTCACGCGCTTCTTCCCCGGCTCGCAGCGTCTCATGGAGCTGGCGGACTCGCTGACCGAGATCAAGACGGTCTGCGCCTGCGGCAGCAAGGCCACGGTCAACGCCCGCATCGACGCCTCCGGACGCATCGTCACCAGCGGCGGGCAGATCCTGCTCGGCGGCAACGACAGCTACGTCGCGATGTGCCACCGCTGCTGGAAAAAGAAGATCCGCGAGCAGGAGGGCCAGCTCTCCGTCGAGGGCTTCTTCCCGCCGGAAAAAAACTGAAAAGAGAAAACGAAGAGGGAAGCCCGACGGCTTCCCTCTTCTTGCTTTTGTCTGTATCAGGGCCCGGGCGTCGGCAGCACGGCCTCGGCCTGGGCGGGGTTGCCGGGCCAGAGAGGAGTCTGCAATGACAGACAGCTCACGCGGAGATTCCCCGGGTCCGTGGGGTCTCCGACAGGGAACAAGGCGATCAGATGCTCGCAGAAGGTGTCCCCGTAAATACATTCGCCGAACTCGTCGAGCGACGCGGCGGCGACACGCTGACGGAACTCTTCGATCCCGTTCTTCTCGTAAAAGCCCTCGTCCTGCATGGCGTTGATAAATTCCGTTTCGGTCCAGAGGTGGAAGCTCCTGTCGCCGGAGAAGACCGCCAGCGGATAAAACATCTTTTTGGACAGCTCTTCCCAGTTGCCGTCCGCAATCAAGCGCTGGATTTCGGCAGCAAAGAGCATCATCGGGCTGTCCGGATCATAGGAATGTGCCGCGTCGTAAAAGTGAGGGTTTTCCAGCTCGGCGATGGACGCAGGAGTGGCCAGTTCCACCTCTTCCTTCCGCGCCTCTAGGGCTTCCTCTGGCGAGAGGCCCGATGCCGGATCGACAGGCAACTGGTTTTCGTCAATATCGAACTGCATGCCGACGAGTGCCTCGCCGTTCCAGCTTATATTGCTGCAACCGCTGAAATAGAGCGCGGGCGAGGGCACGTCCGTCACGACGCAGCCGGAGAAGGCGATCCCGTCGGTGTTGCTGAAGCTGCCCGCTCCCTGCGAGCATTCGTAGATCTTGGTCGATTCGATCCGCAGGTCCCGGCAGTTCCGCGTCTGCAGGCCGAGAATGCCGCAGCCGAAGAGACGGCAGCGCTCGATCAGCACGCCGCCGCAGTTTTCAAACAGCAGCACGCCGCCGGAGCAGGAGCCGGGCTCCTTCGTGTGGCCGGCGGTGAAGCCGGAGAGCGTGATATTCTCGCAGTCGACAAAGCTCAGCACGTCGGCGTAGCGCGGCACGGCGGAGACGGTCGTCTCCCGGGGAGAATCCGCCTCCGCCCGGATCGCAAGGTCCTTCACGCCCTTGATCACCAGCGCGGGCCCGTCGAAATTCTCCCTCCAGTAGTAGTACTCCCCTCCCTTGGAGCCGTAGTTGGCGGCCTCCGAGAGGTCGAAGAGCTCGGCCTTGAGCACGATCGTGCGCTCCGGCCCGATGGCCTTGAGAAACTCGTCCACCGTCGAGACCGCAATCTCCTCGCCGGAGGGGACCGCGGCGGCCTGCTCCGCCTGAACGGGCGGGAAGACGCTGTTGGGATCGATCTCTTCGAGCGTCATCGCCTCGAGCGCGGCGTCGGAAAGCGGATCGCCGTTTCGATCAGCGACGGTAAACTCGCTGCTCGCTGTCCAAAGCAGCTTTTTGCCGGGATCGTAACTGCTGTTGTCCCGGAAGGCGCAGCCGTCCGCGACGCCGGGATAGCCGTCGAAGGAAAACACGGCGGATTCAAAGCGGTTGTCGTGCACCTCGTTCGTCAGGAAGAAGGCGTTTTTGGTATATGCGCTCGTCAGCAGATACTGCGCGGCGTTTTCATACACGCTGTTGCGGCAGACGACGAAGCCGTCGGTATTGGCGGCGCAGAAGAGCGCGACCGCGGCGCCCTGTCCCTCGCGCACGCCGTGGCGGTAGACCTCGTTGTCCGTCACGCGCACGTTGCGGCAGCGCGTGACGTTGACGGCAAAGCCGCTGCACTCGTAAATGCGGCAGCCCGCTACGCTCAGGTCGCTGCAGTCGGCGGCGGACACGCCCGTCGTGCCGCAGCCGTACAGTCCGCAGTACAGGACGGACACCTCGTCGCAGCCCTCGAGCGCGACCACGCCGCCCTGGCAAAAGCCGGGCTCCTTCGTGTGCCCGGCGGTCAGCTCGGAGAGCGTGAGACCGCGGCAGCCCGCAAATTTCAGGACGTTGGCATATCTCGGCCCGGCGGCGATCGTCGTCTTGTCCATGCCCGAGCCGAAGATGCTCAGATTGTCCGCGTTGTGGATCTCCAGCTCGTATCCGTCCTTTTCCCTGGCGGTCCAGGAATAATATGGGCTCGGGTCGGCCTGGCCGTAAGTCGAGGCGGAGGAGAGCTCGTACTCTCCCTCGTCGAGAAGGATGAGCGTGTTCGGCGCGATGGCGTCGAGCAGTTCGTCTATGCTGCTCACGCGCAGGGCGTCGGTGGGATCGGGCACGTCGCCCGCTTTCTCCTTCCCCGCCGCGGGTCCGGCGGCGAGTCCGCAGCCCGCGAGCAGCGCGAGCGTCAGCACAGCGGCGATCAGGCGCGCTGCGCTTTTCTTATAAGTCATGATCTGCTCCAATCTTTCTTTCAGGTTTTTCTTCTCGGTCGAGAAGGTCGTGGCGACGACGCCGGCGGGGAGCGCGCCGGAGGCCGCCGTATTCAGAAGCGTATTGCCGTAAGACTGCTTTTCAAAGCGCGTCATGCCGCGCAGCAGCATCTCGTCGCAGCTCAGCTCGCAGGCGCGGCCGATCTCGCGGCGGATGACCCAGCTGAGCGGGTTGAACCAATGCGCGCTGAGGACGAACACCGCCAGCCACTTGTACAGCGGGTCGCGTCTGCGGTAATGCATCAGTTCGTGGCGCAGGATGTTGGCGAGCTGCTCTTCGTCATATTCCCGATCCGGCAGCACGATCCGTGGAGAAAAGATGCCGTACATCAGCGGCGTTTTGACCGCGCGGCAGCGCCAGAGCGAGGGCTTTTTGCCCGGAAACGAGGCATAGAGCGCCAGGGAGAACGGATCCGCTCTCCGAAGCGTCTGGCGCAGCCGCCGCGTGAAGGTCAGATACGCGCACACGGTGATGGCAAGGCTGAACACCGCGCCGACGGCCCAGATCGACAGCCACAGGGCGCCCGAACGCCAGTCGAAGCTGCGCGAGGCACGGGGCGCAGCGGAGCTGACGACGGCGGGAACGGTCCCGGTCTGATCCGTCTCCATCCCCGTCGGCGCCGCAGTTTTGGGCGCGGCCGTCTTTTCCGGCATGGTGAAGACGTATGGCTCCGCCGCCTCCTCAAAGGGCGCGGCGGAGTACGTCGGCGCGGCGGGGAGGCTCTCGGCATTCTGCGCCTGCGTCGGCATCAGCCCGGGCAGCGGCAGCGCAAAGCGCAGCAGCACCAGCAGCCATGCGTAATAATACACCGTGCTCGGCATCCTCCGCAGGAACACATAGCGCAGAGCCAGCAGCAAAAGCGCCAGCGCGCTGCCGCCGAGCGTCATATACAGCAGCATTTTCATGCCCTTTTATTCCTCCACGCGAAACATATTGCGCAGCTCCTCGATATCGTCCCGGCTCAGACCGTCCGACTGGACGAGCGCGGCGACGAGGTCGCGGGCGCTGCCGTGATACAGCTTGCGGATCAGGTTGTCCGTCGCCCAGGCGTTGTACTCCTCCTCGCCGATGAGCGGGGAATAATAAAAGACGTTTCGCTTTTCCTGCCGGACCGCGCCTTTTGCAACAAGGCGGCCGATCAGGGTCTTGACCGTGGTGGGCTCCCAGCCGCGGTCTTTCTGCAGGGTCTCGCGGATCACATTGACAGGCAGAGCGTCCTCCGCCCGCCACAGGACCTTCATGACCTCCAGCTCGGAATCGGAGATCTTGTCGGCTAAAAACTGAGACATGGCCATTTCCTCCTCGGAGAGATTACACGTGTAGTCTAGACAACTGCATCATAGCACCGCAGACTACAACTGTCAACCGCCTGTTTCTTAAGAATTGTGAAAGGACAAAAAACGAAGAGGGAAGCCCGAAAGAGGCACTTCGTAAGGAAGCGCCTCTTTCATGCTTTTGAGAGTAACGTAATTGACCATACCGAATAGGGACGGTATTGAGGATTGACAATTCCTATTTGTAGGGATGCTTCTGACTCTAGGTCTGCACAAGAATTCCCTTGTCCAAACTCATAACGAGCATCGGATTTTGCCCCACAAAATCCGAGAGACAAAATGGGCGTGACCATTGCGGTCACGCCTATTTCATATCCTATTAGGGGTTATACCCTGGCTCAACAACTATTTTACTGAGAAGCACGCTATTGTTGTGAGGAGCGAAGCAACATGGCAATCCGTTGACCACCTCATCAGTCAGCCTTGCGGCTGACAGCTTCCCCTCAAGGGGAAGCCGTTGGTTGGCGCGCTCCTCGAGCCTTCCCCTTGAGGGGAAGGTGGCCGAGCGAAGCGAGGTCGGATGAGGTGTAGACGAGAGCAAGCAAAACCTCGGGGCACCTTCCTTGCGGAGGGTGCCCCGACGGCTTCCCTCTTCGTTTTATTTCGGATCACTTCGACGCCGCGGCGCGTCCGGCGCGGTAGGCTTTCAGGTTCAGCTCGAGGAACTTCGGCGGGACGGTCTCGCGGATGATCTCTTCCCAGTCGATGTCCTCCATGCCCAGCGCGTGCGTCAGCGCGCCGAAGAGCACGATGTTCATGCATTTGGCGTTGCCCAGCTCTTCGGCGATCTGCGCCGCGTCGAGCGTGTAGCATTTGAAGTTCGCCTGCATGGCCTCGAGACAGCCCGCGGGATACTCGGCCAGGCCCGCCGCGATCGTGGCGGAGGCCTGCTCGTAGTCGTTGATGACGGCCACGCCCTCCGGCTTGAGGAAGCTCGCGTAGCGCACGGCCTCCATCTTCTCGAAGGCGACGAGGACGTCCGCCGCGCCCGGGCCGATCAGCGGGGAGTAGACCTTCTCGCCCCAGTGCACCTGGGTCGAGACGCTGCCGCCGCGCTGGCTCATGCCGTGGACCTCGGACATCTTGACGTCGTAGCCGGCCTTCATGAGGCCGCTCACCAGCACCTTCGCCGTCAGGATCGCGCCCTGACCGCCGACGCCGACAAGGATCGCGTGTTTGACAGCCATCACTTGCCCTCCTTTCTCGAGATCGCCCCGACGGGGCAGACCTGCGCGCAGAGCGTGCAGCCCACGCATTGATTCGGGTCGATCGAGGACTTCCTGTCCTTGATCATCACGGCCGGGCAGCCGACCTTCAGGCACTTTTTGCAGCCGATGCACTTGTCGCGGTCGACGACGCAAAGGCCCTTTTCGTGGCGGATGCGCTTGATGAGCAGACAGGGCCTGCGGCAGATGATCGCCGCGGGCGTCTCGGAGGCGAGCGCGTCGTCCACGGCCTTCTGCATCGCGGCAAGGTCCTGCGGATCGACGACCGTCACGTTCTCATAGCCGAAGGAGCGCAGCACGTCCTCGATCCGGATGGCCGCGGCGACCTCGCCCTGCAGCGTGTAGCCGGAGCCGGGGTTGTCCTGGTGTCCGGTCATGCCGGTGATGTGGTTGTCGAGCACCACGGGGATGACCCGGCCCTTGTTGTAGAGGATCTCGGCCGCGCCGGTCATGCCGCTGTGGAAGAAGGTGGAGTCGCCCACCACGCCGAAGATCTTTTTCTGCTCGCCCTTGGCCTCGAAGGCCTTGGACATGCCCATGGCGATCGAGAAGCCGCCGCCCATGCACACGCAGGTGTCCATCGCGTCCAGCGGCGCGGCGCCGCCGAGCGTGTAGCAGCCGATGTCGCCGGCGATCACGAAGTCCTTGCCCTTCGACATCGTGTAGAAGAAGCCGCGGTGCGGGCAGCCCGGGCAGAGCACGGGCGGGCGCGGCACGGCCTTGACGGCAAGCTCCTTCGTCACGGGCTTGACGCCGAAGATCATCTCGCGCAGGCGCTCGGGATTGAGCTCGTAAAGGTTGCTGACCAGCTCCTTGCCGACGCAGGAGATGCCCGCGGCCTTGATCTGCTCCTCCATGAAGCCGTCGAGCTCCTCGATGACGTAGAGCTTTTCGACCTTCGCGGCGAAGTCGCGGATGAGCTTCATCGGCAGCGGGTTCGTCAGGCCCAGCTTCAAAAAGGACGTATCCTCGGGAAAGACGTCCTTTGCGTACTGATAGGCGATCGAGGCCGTGACGACGCCGACTTTGGAGCCGTTGAGCTCGAGCTTGTTGATCGGACAGGTCTCGCCGTACTCCTCCAGCGCCCGGAGGTTTTTCTCCACCTTCGGGTGGTTGCGGTAGGCGTTGGCCGGCGAGCAGTTGAACTTGGGCTGGTTGCGCACGTAGGGCGCGGTTTCGGCCTCTTTGCGCTCGGAGAAGCTCACGAGGCTCTTCGAGTGGGAGATATTCGTCGTCGTGCGGAAGATGACCGGCATGTCGAAGGTCTCGGAGATGTGGTAGGCCTCCTTCATGAAGTCGATGCACTCCTGCGAATCGCTCGGCTCGACGAGGGCGACCTTGGCGCTCCTGGCGTAGTTGCGGTTGTCCTGCTCGTTCTGGGACGAGTGCATGCTCGGATCGTCGGCCGTGACGATCACGAAGCCGCCGCCCACGCCGTTGTAGGCCGCGGTGAACAGCGGGTCTGCCGCGACGTTGAGCCCCACGTGCTTCATCGCGCACAGGCTCCTCACGCCGCCGATCGACGCGCCGTAGGCCACCTCCGTGGCCACCTTTTCGTTCGGCGCCCATTCGCAGTAAAGCGCGCCGCCGTACTGCGGCAGCGACTCGAAGATCTCCGTGCTGGGGGTGCCGGGATAGGCGGAGCAGACCTTCACGCCCGCCTCATACGCTCCCCGCGCGATCGCCTCGTTGCCGGAGAGCAGATGCTTTTCCATGCTGCGCTGATACCTCCTTTTATGCTTGCGGTCTTTCCGTGTAATGGCTGTTTCCATTATATAGTTTTTCTTGTCGAAAAACAAGTCGTGTGATAGGATAATGGTATTCCCGTCACAGCGATTAACAGGGAGGGACGGCCATGGTAGCGGAGAAAAAGAAAACGAAGATCCTCGTGGGTCTGATCGCGCTGGTGCTCACGGCGATCGCGGTGGTGCTCATCGTGTACGCGGTCCGGAACGCAAAACGGCCGGAGACGCCGCTTTCCGTCACGCCGCGCCCCGCGCAGGAGGTCGTCGTGCGCGAAAAGGAAGTGGAAAAGATCGTCACCGTGGAAAAGGAGATCGACTCCGCCATCCTGACGGACGGCGTGCGCGAGCTGGGCCTGCTCGTCACGGACGAGTACTACTTCACCGAGGTGGTCAGCTATTCCAGCGTCAAAAAGCTCTGGAAGTTCGAGCTCCCGCTCACGGAATCGAGCTATCTCGTGAGCTATGACGGCGTCGTGCGCGCGGGCGTGGACCTCGGCGAGGCCTCGATCGAGAAGGACGACGAGCAGCGGCTCATCACCGTCACGCTGCCTCCCGCCGCGATCACGGACGTGGACATCGACCCGGAGAGCTTCCTGCTCTACTCCGAAAAGGCGGGCCTGGGCAACCCGATCTCCGCGGCGGATTTCAACAACTCCCTCATCGAGCTGGAGACCACCGCGCGCGAAAAGGCCCTTGAGCGCGGCGTGCTCACGCGCGCGGACGAGAACGCGCACGCGCTGGCGCGCAACGTGATCGGCGCGCTCGTCGATCTGAACGAATACACGCTCGTGTTCGCACGGGCGAAGGGATGAGGTGACAGACATGTCGGAAGCCGCGCTCAAAAAGATCCTGCTGTCCGCGCTGCTGCTTTTGCTGGCGGTGTTCTCCTTCCTCTTCCTCGCGGACAGGGCCGCCGCCCCGGCGACCCACGCCGCGACCGTCGGCGTGATCGACGAAAAGACCGAGGACGTGCTCAAGCTGACGGCCTCGGCCTCGCTGGCCTCCTTCGGCGTGTCCGCCATCCCGGGCGACACCGCCACGCCGATCGCCGGCAAGCTCGCGGATTTCTCGGAGTATTTCCTGCTGATCCTCTGCGTGCTCTATTCGGAAAAATACCTCATCGGCATCATCGGCGCGGGCGTGTTCAAGGTCCTGATCCCCGTCGCCTGCGCGCTGGGGATCGTCTCGGTCTGGCACGGCGGGCCGCTTTTCCGCCGCCTGGGCTTCAAGCTGGCGGCCGTGGGACTGGCGCTGTACCTGATCATCCCGATCAGCTTCAAGGTCTCGGACCTGATCTACGGGGCCTACCGCGAGTCGATCGACACCACGATCAGCGCCGCCGAAACGCTCTCGGACGAGACGGCCCCGCTGGCCGATGCCGCCGGGGACAAGGGCCTGGTCGCCTCGATCCTCGATAGGATCTCCGAGACCGCGACCTCGCTGACCGACCGGGCCGTCGACACCGTCAACCGCTTCGTCGAGACCCTGGCCATCATGATCGTGACCTCCTGCGTGATCCCGCTGCTGGTGCTGCTGTTCTTCCTGTGGGTCATCAAGCAGCTCACGGGCATCGACGTCGGCGCGGCGCTGCCCGGGCCTCGCCGCCGCCCCCGCCGCGGGAAGGAAGAGCCGGAGAACTGAACAGAAAAAAAGAGCCCCCGAAGGAAAATGAACAGCACCCCATTTGTTAGACAGTATGGTATACTACTAACGAATGGGGTGTTGTTTTATGCCAAAAGGGATACCGAACAAGAGA
>JBGUZD010000077.1:0-26987 GCA_045222695.1 Candidatus Limivicinus sp. | reverse complement strand
CCCGCAAAACGGCGCGGCTGCGGAAATTGCGGCCTTGCTTCATCCGCCCCCGGCGGCGCAAAGCCGCAATTCCCTCGCTCCGCTCGGGTTCCAATCCTCACCCCACGATATAAAAAGATGCCCCACCATCGGTGGAGCATCTTTTTATGGCGCAGAAGGAGGGATTTGATCCACCTTGCCGCAGTTGCCGTTTCCGGGTCTCGGCATAAAGCCTCGTCCCGCAAAACGGCGCGGCTGCGGAAATTGCGGCCTTGCTTCATCCGCCCCCGGCGGCGCAAAGCCGCAATTCCCTCGCGCCCGGTGGGCGCTCGGAATCAACTCCTCACCTGTGTGACAAAATGAATATCCCCCATCCATCGGATGGGGGATATTCATTTGGCGCAGAAGGAGGGATTTGAACCCTCGCGGCGTTTTATAGACACCCTACTCCCTTAGCAGGGGAGCCCCTTCGGCCTCTTGGGTACTTCTGCACGCAAAGCCGAAAATAACCAGCGTTTTCAACGCTGCCCGCTTATATTAGCACAGGGGCAAAGCCTTGTCAAGGTTTACTTTCCAACACAGAAGCGGCTGAAAATACGGTTGGTGACGTCTTCGCGCACCGTGCGTCCGTTCAGCTCGCCGAGCGCCGCCATCGCGCCCTCGCTCTCGGTCAGCACGACATCGGGCGTGGCGCCCTCGCGCATCGCGCGCAGCGCGGATCCGAGGAAGTCGAGCGCGCGGGAGATCGCCTCGGCGTGCCGGACGTTGGTCAGGATGCCGCCCGCGGGAACGTCGGGCAGCGGGAACATCGCCTCGATGGCCGCGCCGAGGGCTTCGACGCCCTCTCCGGTCACGGAGCTGACCTTCACGACGGGCAGCGAGGTCCGCAGCGCCGCGCTCTCGGACAGATCCTTCTTCGACAGCACGACGATCGCCCGCTTCGCTCCCTCCGCCGCGGCGAGGATGGCCTCGTCCTCCGGCGTCAGGGCCTCGCTGCCGTCCACGACGGCGATCAGCAGCTCGGCGCGCTCCATGGCGCTGCGGCTGCGCTCGACGCCGAGGCGCTCCACCTCGTCGTCGGTCTCGCGCAGACCGGCGGTGTCGATCAGCCGCAGGCAGATCTTCCCCAGACGCAGCTTTTCCTCGATTGTGTCGCGCGTCGTGCCGGGCACATGGGTCACGATCGCGCGGTCATAGCCCAGAAGGGCGTTGAGCAGCGAGCTCTTGCCCGCGTTGGGCCGCCCGGCGATCACGGCGGGGATGCCCGCGTTCATCAGCTTGCCGCGCTCATAGGTGGCCAGCAGCGCGCGCAGCTCCGCGCAGGCCTGCTCGAGCGAATGCTCATAGGACTCCAGGCGGAAGGGCTCGATGTCCTCGTCGGGATAGTCCAGTACGGCGTGGTAGTGCGCGCTGATATCCGTCAGGAGAGAGTAGACGCCCTCCGTACGCGCCGCGAGCGCGCCGGCAAGCTGGCCCGCGGCGTTTTTCGCGCTCTCGGCGCTCTCGGCGTCGATGAGGTCGGCCACGGCCTCGGCGGAGGAGAGATCCATCCGGCCGTTGAGAAAGGCGCGCTTCGTGAATTCTCCGGGCAGCGCCTGCCGCGCGCCGAGCGCGAAGAGCTCGTCGAGCAGCGTGCGGAGCACGACGGGAGAGCCGTGGCACTGAAATTCCGCCGTGTCCTCGCCGGTGTAGCTGTGCGGGGCGCGGCTGATCGTGCACAGGCAGATGTCCAGCAGCTCGCCCGCACGGGTGTACAGCGAGCCGTAGACGAGCTTGCGGGCTTCGCTCTCGCGCATCGGAACGCCGGACTGCGGCCGAAAAAGCGCGTCGGCAAAGGCGATCGCGTTCTCGCCGGAGAGGCGCACGATCCCGATCGCGCTCACTGCCGCGCCGGTGGCGACGGCGGCTATGGTCTCGGACATGGCTCGTCCTCCTTTTCCAGTATTTCCAGGATGTCCGGCAGCTCCGCAAAGGCGCGCAGCACCGCGTCCGGGCGCTCCGCCGCGCCGAAGCCGTAGGCGGCGTGGATAAAGTCACAGCCGGCCTCGCGCGAGGCACGTTCGTCGGAGAGCGTGTCGCCGACAAATACGGCGCGCGTCAGGGAACGCTCGCGCAGCAGCTTTTGCAGATTGCCGCCTTTGTCAAGCCCCGTGACGCCCGCGCAGAGCCGGTCCTCGAAGAGCCCTTCAAAGCCGCAGGCCGTCAGGAAGGCCTCGATATATCCCCTCTGACAGTTGCTGACGAGAAAGAGCCGCCGGGACGCGCTCAGCGCGCGCAGGGTCTCCGGCACGCCGGGATAGAGCTCCGCCCCGTGCTCGGCAAGATAAGCGCACTCGTCCTCGGAGAGCGCGTCGAAGACTTCTCTCGCGCGCGCACCGAAGCGGGAGAAGAGCTTTTGCGCGATCTCGTCCGGCCCCAGGCCCATGATCGAGCGCACCTGCGAAAGATCGGGCGAGCCGAAGCAGCCGTAGCGCCGCCGCAGCGACTGCCGCCAGCTTCGGCGTACGGCTTCGCAGGAATCCCAGAGCGTCCCGTCGATATCAAAGATCAAAGCGTCGTATTTCATAGAGACTCCGTTATACGCAAAAGGCTTCCCTTCCGGGAAGCCCTTTTGAAGATGGAAGGATCACTTCTCGCTCCTGGCCAGACGCGCGGCGTGCGCCGCTTCCTCGTCGTAGCGCTCCGCCACATAGTAGCTCAGCGAGAGAAGGCTGTCGGAGAAGTGGACGTTCTCGACGAGCGAGGGGCTGTTCGGCTCGGTCAGCTCGACGTTCGTGAAGTTCCAGATCGCGCCGATGCCGTTGTCGAAGAGCAGCTTCGCGACTGCGGAGGCGGCTTCCTTCGGCACGGTGAGCACCGCGACGTCGATCTTGTTCTCACGCAGGTAATCGAGCAGCTCGTCCATGCTGCGGATCGTGACGCCGTTGGAGGTGGTGCCGACGATCGCGGGGTCGATATCGAAGGCGGCAACGAGCGTGAAGCCCCATTCGCTGAAGCAGAAGTTGTCCATCAGCGCGTGGCCGATGTTGCCCACGCCGATCAGGATGGCCTTGAAGCCGCGATCCATCCCGAGGATGGAGGCGATCTCCTCCCGCAGCGCGGCGACGTTGTAGCCGTAGCCCTGCTGGCCGAATTCGCCGAAGCAGCTGAAATCCTGGCGGATCTGCGAGGGCGTGAGCCCCAGCTGCTGGCCGAGATTGAACGAGGAGATGCGGCCGACTCCGCTTGCCTTGAGCTCGTCGAGCTTGCGCAGATAGCGGGGCAGACGGCGGATCACGTTGTTCGAGACCTTGATGCGCTTCACGGTACGGTACCCCTTTCCGGTTTTCTTCCCGTTTCTTTCCAAAAGTATATCATAGGCCCGTTCACTTTTCAACAGGCAAAGGCGGCCCGGTCTCCCGGGCCGCCTGGGGCGGAAGCCTTGTCAGTTGTAGATCTTCGCGCGCAGCGAGGACCAGCCGTAGTCGGAGAGCATCATGTCGCTCTCCTCGCCGGAGAGGGAGATGAAGAACACCTTTTCGCCGTAGACGCTGATGAGCACCTGGCTGCTGACGCCGTCGACATCGAAGCGCAGCAGGAAGCGGTGGTCGGGCGTGACGCCGGAAGGCAGCTCGCCCGGCGTGCCGACGAGCAGCGCGGCGATGTTCCTGCCGCGGCCCTGGCCGGTCACGTCCACGATATCGGCGACGGTCTCGGGCTCTTCGGAGCGGGCGATGGCCTCGTGGATCATCTCCTGCTCGCTCTTCGTCGTCTCCGAAGCGGGGGCGGCGAAGTCATCGCTTACGGGGATGGGCGCCATCTCGGCGGCCTCCTCGGATACGGCGGCGCTGTCGTATGCGGCGGCGCCGGCGGCCGGAGCGGCCATCATCGGCTCTTCGGCGCTGTAAACGGCTTCGCTGTTCGCCGCCTTGGCGGCGCCCTTCGCGCCGAGCAGACGCGGCAGCGTGAGCGAGCCGATACCGATCACCAGCACGGCGCCGGCCGCGAGCGCGGCCCAGCGGCGTATCTGCCGGCGCGGCCTGCGGTTCTGTTTCCACAGCTTGGCGCGGCGGATCTCCGCCATGACGTTTTCGGCAAGCTCCTCGGGCGGATCGACAAGCTCGGCGCAGAGCGCGTCGGAGAGGGAGACAAAAGCGGTGTAGACGGCGCGGCACTCTTCGCATTCGCGCGCGTGCGCGGCCAGCTCCTCGCCCTCCTCGGGCGTGATCTCGCGATCGACGAGACGGCTGATCAGCTCCTGATAGTATGCGCAGTCCTTCACGGCTTGTCACCTCCTCCCGTCCTTGTTGACGAAGAGGGCGGAGAAATGTTCCCGTCTTCGAGAAGGAATTCGCACAGCTTTTTGCGTGCGCGGAAAATGCGGGACTTGACCGTTCCGCTCTCCAGCGAGAGGATCCCGGCGATCTCCTCATAGCTGAAGCCCTGGATCTCGCGCAGCAGCAGGATCTTGCGCTGATCCTCCGGCAGGCTCTCGAGCCCGCGCCGCAGCGCCTCGCGGGTGAGCTTGCGCTCAAGGAGCGCTTCGGGCGCGAGACTCTCGTCCGGGATCTCGGTCTGCTCGGCCTCGCCCTCGTCGTCGCCGCGGACGAGCGGGACCTCCGCGCGGCGCTTGCGCTCGCGCAGAAAGTCCAGACAGGTGTTGGAGACGATCCGGTAGAGCCAGACGGAGAACTTACTGTCCCCACGGAAGCTGCGCAGGGAGTGATAAGCCTTCAGAAAGGACTCCTGCGAGATGTCCAGCGCGTCCTCGCGGTCGCCGCTCATGCGCAGGGCGATGTTGTATACGTTCCTCTCGTATTCGCGCACGATGTCCTCAAAGGCGTTTGCGTCGCCGTCCAGGACCTCGCGGATGATCGAGAGGATCTGCTCCTCGGTCAAGGCTTCCTCACCTCGCTTTCTCATCTTTCAGATCGCGTTTCATGTCTTTTGCCAGTTTGCGGATATCCTCGAGCGTCTCCACGTGCGTCAGCGCCGCGCGGTAGACCGCGGCGTAGGGCACGCCGCGCAGATACCAGGGCAGATGGTGCCGCGCCTCCAGACAGGCGGCGCGCTCGCCGCGCACGGAGGCGAGCAGCTCGATCTGTCCCACGGCCGCGTCCAGCCGCTCGTTCAGGGGCGGGGGCGCGGGGATCTCGCCGCCCTCGAGGGCGGCGTTGGCGCGCTCGAAGAGCCAGGGGTCGCCGAAGGCGCCGCGCCCGATCATCGCCATCGGACAGCCGGTATAGCGCAGGATGCGCACCGCGTCCTCGGCAGAAAAGATATCTCCGTTGGCGATCACGGGGATCTTCACCGCGGCGGCTGCGTCGCGGATGACGTCCCAGTCGGCGCGCCCGGCGTACATCTGCGCGCGCGTACGCCCGTGGATCGCAAGGGCGGAGGCCCCGGCGCTCTCGCAGACGCGCGCGAACTCCACGGCGTTGACGTGTCCGCCGTCGAAGCCCTTGCGGAACTTGACCGTGACGGGGACGGAGACGGCCTTCACGACCGCCTCGACGATCCTTCCGGCGAGTTCGGGATCGCGCATGAGCGCCGAGCCGTCGCCGCTTTTGACGACCTTTCCGACCGGGCAGCCCATGTTGACGTCCAGAATGTCCGCCCCGGAGAGCTCGAGCGCCATCGGCGCGGCCTCGGCCAGGATCTCCGGCTCGTGGCCGAAGATCTGCACGGAGGCGGGGTGCTCGTCGGGCGGCATGTATATAAGCTCCTTCGTCTTCGCGTCGTGATAGCACAGCGCGCGTGCGCTGACCATCTCGCTGACCGTCAGCGCGGCGCCTCTGTCGCGGCAGAGCTTTCGAAAGGCGAAATCCGTCACGCCCGCCATCGGCGCGAGAGCGAAGGCACCGCGGATCTCGACGGAGCCGATCTTCACCATTGCAGGTCCAGCCCCACGGGGCAGTGGTCCGAGCCCATGACCTCGGGCAGGATGAAGGCCTCCCTGATATTGTCCCGCAGACGGTCGGAGACCAGGAAATAGTCGATGCGCCAGCCGACGTTCCGCTCGCGCGCGGCGGCGCGGTAGCTCCACCAGGAATAGGCGTCGCGCTTCTCGGGATAGAGATAGCGGAAGCTGTCGGTGAAGCCGCTTGCGAGCAGCTCGGTGAACTTGCCGCGCTCTTCATAGGAGAAGCCCGCGTTGCCGATGTTCTGCTTCGGGTTTTTCAGGTCGATCTCCTCGTGCGCGACGTTCATGTCGCCGCAGACGACGACGGGCTTTTTCGCATCGAGCGAGAGCAGATAATCCCGGAAGGCGTCCTCCCAGGCCATGCGGTAGTCGATGCGCCGCAGGCCGTCCTGCGCGTTGGGCGTGTAGACGCAGACAAGATAGAAGTCCCCGTATTCGAGCGTCACGGCGCGGCCCTCGTGGCCGTGCTCCTCGACGCCGATGTTATAGCTCACGGAGAGCGGATGATGCTTCGTGAAGATCGCCGTGCCGGAGTAGCCCTTCTTCTCGGCGTAGCACCAATAGCTCTCGTAGCCGTCGAAAGCGATGTCGATCTGGCCCTGCTGCAGCTTGGTCTCCTGCAGGCAGAAAAAGTCGGGGGAGAGCGCGAGGAAGATCTCGTCAAAGCCCTTGCCCCGCGCGGCGCGCAGGCCGTTGACATTCCAGGAAATGAATCTCATGAGCGCTCCTTCTCTCTGTTCTTTGCGTTCGTTTCCAGACTCTCCTCATAGCCGCGCGCGTCGCACAGCGAGGCGTTGCGCAGCCGCGGCACCTCGCCGTCGGAGAGCGTTTTCGTTCTCTCGCCCCTCACGGCGGCGAGACGGTTGATCTTCATGCCCTGCGAGACGAATTTCGCCTCGTAGCCCGTCAGGATGCCGACAAGGCCGTTCGCGTGCAGATCGTGCGTGACGTCGCGGAGCTCCCAGCCCTCGGCGGAAAACTGCTCGACGGACCAATCGAAGAGGGGCGTGTTGTCGGTCTTGAAATGCAATTCCCCGTTCTCGGAAAGCACCGAGGCGTAGCGGCGCAGGAAGTTCGGCGCGGTGAGCCGCAGCTTGGCGTCGCGGCTTTTCGGCCAGGGGTCGGGGAAGTTGAGATAGATCCGCCCGACCTCGCCGGGAGCGAAGAGCTCGCCGAGCATGCCGACGTCGCCGAGGATGAAGCGCACATTATCCAGCCCGCGCGAGATGGCGAGCTCCATCGCCATGACGAGGGCGCTCGGGTCGCGTTCGATCGCGACGAGCAGCACGCCCGGGAAAGCCTCGGCCACGTCCGCCGTGAAGCGGCCCTTGCCGCAGCCGAGCTCGACGTGCACGGCGTCATAAGTCCCAAAGCTCTCGCGCCAGCGGCCGCGGTATCCCGCGGGCTCGTCCAGCAGCACGGAAGCGCATTTTTCCAGCCGCGGCTCAAGGTTGGGTTTTCTTCTCATTCGCAAGCTATATCACTCTCCTGTAACTATAAAAGCATATCACACACAGGGAAAAACATCAATGCTTTCATCAAGCGCAGAGCCTCCCGCCGGGGAGGCTCTGCCTTTTTTATTCTTCCCGCGCCTCGAGCTCGAAGCGATATTTCTGCCTGATGTCGGGATACTTATCGTGGTCGACCTCGGAGAGGAACATGTCGAGCGGGCGGACGAACAGCCCGCCGTCGCCGTAGAGCGCGGCGTAGACCATCATCTTCTCGCGCGTCTCGCTGTGCGTGGCCTCGCCGACGATCATGTAGAGATACTTGTCGGAATCGGGCTCGACGGTCTCGCGCTTGAAATGGCGCACGATGTCGCCCGCGCGGAACTCACGTGTTTCCATCGGACGCCTCACTTTCCGTCCGGGAAGCTGGTAAAGGCCGCGTTCTCCATGACGGGGAGGCCGTTTCTCTCCTTTTCCGCGGCGATCGCGCGCATGAGGAAGGCCATATTGCGCCCCAGATTGCGCATGACCTGCAGGCCCTCGAGATCCTTTTCCACGTCCGCGGCCGTGAAGCCGTGCACGCTGTTCCAGTAGGTCGAGGAGGCCACGGGCATGCCGCAGATCGTGAAGTACTTGTTGAGCACCTCAAAAGAGGAGGCCGCTCCGCCGCGGCGGCAGCTGACGACGGCCGCACCGACCTTCATGTACATCTCGGAGGCGGCGCTGTGGAAGAGCCGGTCGAGGAAGGAGAGCAGCGTCCCGTTGGGGGAGGCGTAGTACACCGGGCTGCCGACGAGCAGGCCGTCGCATTCCCGCAGCTTGTCCGCCGCCTTGTTCACCGCGTCGTCGATCACGCAGCGATGCGTCCCGCGGCAGCCGCCGCAGGCGAGACAGCCGCGGATATCCTGCGCGCCGAGCTGCATCAGCTCCGTCTCGACGCCCTCGTCGCGGAGCACCTTCATGACCTCTTCGAGCGCGCGGGCGGTGCAGCCCTTCGCGCGCGGACTGCCGTTGATGACAAGGACTTTCATGGGACACGCTCCTTTGCTTTTTTCTTTATCATATTTATCATAGCACATCATAACACAGAGCAAAAGAAAAAGCAAAGCCGCGTCTTTTCCGACAGCTTTGCTTTTTCTTCAGAACCGAAAACTACATCAGTCCGCCCTTGTCGAAGAAGTCCTCGACGACGAGCAGGCCCGCGGCCTTGTCCTCCAGCTTGTGGTTGAGGCGGCTTTTTTCGATCGGCACGTTGTGGCCGGAGTCGACGCCCTCGCGCATCTCCGCGATCAGCTTGGAGAGGTAGTAGGGGTTTTCGAACATCCGCCCGTAGAGCACGATCTTGCCGGGATCAAAGGTGTAGATCACGCCCTTGAGCGCCGCCGCGAGCGCGGCGACCGCCCGATCCACCAGCGCGGCAAGCTCGCCGTCGCCGCTGCGCGCGGCCTCGAAAACGTCCTCGATCGTCATGTCCTCCGGGCTGCGGCCGCGCATGATGCGCCACAGGACCGGCGTGCGTTCCTCGGAGAAGAGCGCGAGCGCGTCCTGCACCATCGCGCCGGGGGAGGCGAGCGTTTCGAGACAGCCGGATTTGCCGCAGGAGCAGGGCTTGCCGCCGCGGCGCACCACGGGAATGTGGCCGATCTCGGCGCACTGGCCGGAGCTGCCCAGCCAGATCCGCCCGCCGATCGCAAACGACGCGCCGATGCCGGCTTCGCAGCGCAGGAAGAACTGGCTGCCGTCCTCGGTCTCGTGCGAGAGATACATCTGCGCGGCAAAGAGCGCGCGCACGTTGTTGCTCATCAGACAGGGCAGGCCCGTGAGCGCCTCGACGCGCTCGCAGATCGGATAGTCGCGCTCGGAAAGAGCGCCGAAGCTGTTGCGCACGACGCGCCCGTCGGGCGAGGTGACGCCGCGCATCGCGACGCCGACGCCCAGGAGCATGTCCTTTTCCAGATCGTGCTCCGCCGTCAGCTCCGTCAGACGGCGGCAGAGCATCTGCACGCTCTCCTCTGCGGGGGCCTTCGGCGGCAGGGTATAGCTTTCGGAAAAGATCACGGCGCCGTCCAGCCAGACGGCCGAAACGATGGCCTGACGGAGGTTGATGAAGATGCCCAGCGCCGCGCGGGCGCGGTTGTTGAGCTCGACCATCACCTCGCGCCGTCCCACGCCGCTGCCCGGGAGCATGCTGCCCTCGGTCAGCAGGCCCTCGGCGATCATCTCGCCGACGATCTTGGTGATGGCGGCGGGCGTGAGCTTGATGCTCTCGGAGAGGCGCTTGCGCGACATGCTGCCGCGATCGTGCAGGATGCGCAGAGCCGCGCTGCGGTTCGTGCGCTTGACGCCCATCATGTTGTCGCCCTCGAACGGCATGGTGCTCACTCCCTTTCCGTTGGTGTTTCAGCGCCCGGGCCGGACGCGGTGCTCGTGGTGGTGATGACGGTGATGCCGCAGCTGTCCGTCCGGAGTGTTCTCCTCGCGGTGCAGCCTGGCCCGCAGCAGGATCACCGCCGCGCCGAGCAGCACGACAAGGATCCCCGCGGCCTTCCTGAGCGTCAGCTCCTCGCCGAGGAAGAAGACCCCGATGAAGCAGCTCATGATCGGCATGAGCAGGAGGTAGAGCTTGACGATCCAGACCTCGTAGTGCTTGAGGTTGCGGTAGTAGAAGAAATAGATGCCGGTCTGCGCAAGGCCGCCGAGCAGCACGAGCGGCCAGAAGCCACGGATCGTGTCGGCGGCGGGGATCCTCAGATCGCCCGCAAAGGCGGCGGAGGCGCCGAAGAGGACGAGCACGACAAAGTTGTTGTAATACGAGATCATGTCGGCGTCCTCGTGGTAGCGCTCCTGCGCGGTCTTGATGATGAAGGCGTTGGCCGTGACGCACATCGCGCTGAGGATGAAGAACAGGTCGTAGAGATTGAAGCTCATGTTCGCAAAGTCCACGCCCAGCACCAGCAGCACGCCGAAGAGCATCACCAGCGTCCCGACCCAGTCGGAGAGGTAGAGCTTCTTGTGATAGAGCGCCACCGTGACGAGGTTCACCATCAGCACGTCGGTCTTGAGAAGCGCCGTGCCGGTCGAGAGCGAGCCGTGCGCGTAGCCGAGATTGGCGAAGAGGTCCAGCAGAAAGCCGAACACGCCGATCACGACAAGGATCACGACGGCCTTGCCCTGGTGGAAGAGCCGGGCGAAATTCCCGTCGAGCAGCAGCTGCGCCGTCAGGAAGACGAGGGCCGCGCTCCTGAGAAGGAAGCCGGCCAGCAGGGGAGAGCCCGTCGCCCCGACCAGTACTTTGGACACGGCGTAATAGATCGACCAGGAGACGACCATCGCGCCGATCATCCCGGCGTTTTTCAGAGACGTTTTCATCTCAGCGCTTCAAACATCCTCCGCAGCGCGGCCTCGTCCATGCGGACGGGGTTGTTGTTCATCAGCGGATGCGCGGCGCAGTCGCGGCAGAGCTTGTCGAGATCGACCTCGCCGAGCTCGGAAAGACGCGTGCGCAGCCCGCCGAGGGTCTTCAGCGCGGCGATGCGCTGCGCCAGCTCCCCGGTGTCCTTCAGACCCACGGCGCGACAGAGCTGCTCCAGGCGCTCGTCGGCGTTGATGCGCACGAGAGAGTCGAGCGTGAAGGCGCAGGCTTCGCCGTGCGGAAGGTGGTAATCCTCGGAGAGGGGATAGCTGCAGGCGTGGCTGGCCGCGGTCTTGGGCAGGGCGAAGGAAAGCCCGCCGAGCAGCGCGGCGTAGGCCATGTTTGCGCGCGCCTCCCTATCGGAGCCGTCCCGGTACGCTCTCTCAAGGTTGGCGAGGATGATCCGCACGGCCTCGACGGCCATGAGATCGGAGATCGGCTGGTGGTTGCGGCTCCAGTAGCCCTCGAGCGCATGGGCCAGCGCGTCGAGACCGGTATTCATCGTCGTGCGCGGCGGCACGGTGGAGGACAGCACGGGATCGACGATCGCGGCGCGCGGCATGAAGACCGGGTTGTTGATGGTCTTTTTCTCCGTGCCGTGGGACACGACGGAGACCTGCGTGACCTCACTGCCCGTTCCGGCGGTGGTCGGAACGGCGACGATCGTGAGACGCTCGGCGGGGAAGGGGCGGACGCCGCGGTAATACTCCAGCGGCTCGCCCTCGCCGCGCGTGACGGCCGCGGCGAATTTCGCCGTGTCGAGCGAGCTGCCGCCGCCGATGCCGATCACGGTGTCGGCCTCGAGCTCGCGGCACAGGCGCACGGTCTGCTCGATGCCGCTCAGCTGCGGGTTCTGCTCCACGCCGCCGAACACGCCGACGATCGCGCCGATCGTCTCGCGCAGCTTCTCGGCCTCGGGGGCGAAGTGCTTCCCGCAGGCGATCACGCAGCGCTTCGAGCCGAGCTCGGAGAGGATCTCGCCGAGCCGGGCGAACCGGCCCTCGCCGAAGTAGATCTTGACCGGCTGGGCATAGACGAACTCATTTGCCATAAACGGAATCCTCGATCGCGGCGACCTGCACGGCGAACTTTTTCATGTTCTCCTTGCGCCAATCCTCCAGATCCTGGCACCACTCGGTGGCGAGGAAGGTCTTGACCATCTCCACGGCCATCTCGGGGCCGACGATCCAGCCGCCCATGCACAGGACGTTGGCGTTGTTGATCGCGCGGCACATCTTGGCCGAATACACGCCTTCGCAGGCGACGGCGTACACGCCCTTGAACTTGTTCGACACGACGGCCATGCCGGCGCCCGTGCCGCAGATCAGGACGGCCTTGTCATAGCTCCCGTCCTGCACCAGCGGGGCGACCTTGTTCGCCACGGCGTAGTAGGGGACGACGTGCTCGAGATCCCGGGTGCCGAGGTCGTCGAACTCCACGCCCGTCTCGGTGAGCCAGGCCTTGATGGCTTCCTTGGCGGAAAAGCCGGATTTATCGCTTCCGATCGCGATTTTCATAGTTGTATCCTCTTCTTTTCTTTATTTGGTCGCGGCGGCCCTGCGGGCGGCGGCGAGGAGATCTTCCTTCGTAAGGCCCATGGCCTGGCGCAGATAGGGGATCTTGCCGACTTCGCCGAAGCGGTCGGCCACGCCGAAGGCGCTGACGGGGATGCGCTCGAGCGCAAGAGTCTCGCACACGGCGGAATGCAGGCCGCCGATGACGTTGTGGTTCTCCACGGTCAGCACGGCGCCGGTCTTGCGCGCGGAGGCGATCACGGTCTCGCGGTCGATGGGCTTGATCGTGTGAACGTTAATGACGTCGCAGCTGATGCCTTCCTTTTCCAGCTCGTCGGCCACGTCGACGACGTCGCGGGTGAACATGCCGGAGACGAAGATCGTCAGATTTCTGCCCTCGCGCAGGGTGTCGGCCTTGAACAGATCGAACTGGTAGTCGGGACCGAACACGTCGGGCGTGACCTTGCGGAACAGACGCATGTAGACCGGGCCGACGTAGTCGTTCAGCACGGGCATGGCCGCGCGCAGCTGGGTCTCGTCGACGGGCTCGAAGATCACCATGCCGGGGATGGAACGCACGACGCCGACGTCCTCCATGCTCATGTGCGTGCCGCCGTTGAGCTCGGCGGAGATGCCGGGGTCGGTGCCGACGATCTTGACGTTCTGCTTGGCATAGGAGATCGAGATCGTGATCTGGTCGCAGATGCGGCGCGTGGCGAAGGGGGTGAAGCTCTCGATCCAGGGCTTGAAGCCGTAGCTGGCAAGACCGGCCGCGATGGAGGCCATGTCCTGCTCGGCCACGCCGCAGTCAAACATCTGCTCGGGGAAGCGGTCGTACAGCTTGCGGGTGCCGCTGGCCTTGGCCAGATCGGCGTCGAGGACGACGACGTGCTTGTCCTCTTCCATGAATTTCGCCAGACATTCGGCGTAAGCAGCTCTCATTTCCATGGTTTTATTCCTCCCCTCTGATCTCGCGGATGGCGGCCGCGGCCTGTTCCTCGTTGACGTTGGTGTTGTGGTTGCCCGCGCCGAGCTCCTCGATCCACTTGACGCCCTTGCCCTTGACGGTGTTGAGGATGACCATGGTCGGTCTGCCGGTGGAGCGGTAGTTCTTGGCCTGCTTCACGGCGGCGGAGACCTGCTCGACGTCGTTGCCGTCTTCCACGTCGATCACGTTCCAGCCGAAGGCGGCCCACTTGTCGCACAGCGGCGCGATGTCGTTGACCTTCGCAACGGTGTCGTCGATCTGCAGCTTGTTGTAGTCGGTGAAGCCGATGAGATTGGACAGGCCCTTGGCGGCGGCGAACATGGCCGCCTCCCAGATCTGGCCTTCCTGCGACTCGCCGTCGCCCACGAGGGCGTAGATCGTCGCGCCGTCGTTCTCGAGCTTCGAGCCGAGCGCGATGCCCGCGGCGCAGGAGAAGCCCTGACCAAGCGAGCCGGCGGTCATGTCGATGCCGGTGGTGAGGTTCATGTCGCAGTGGCTGGGCAGATGCGTGCCGCCCTGGTTGAGGGTGAGCAGCTCGGACTTGGGGAAATAGCCGCGGTTGGCGAGCGCGGCGTACACCGCGGGGCCGGCGTGGCCCTTCGAGCAGACAAAGCGGTCGCGTCCCGCCATCTTCGGCTCGGCCGGGTCGATATTCATTTCTTCAAAATACAGCACGGCGAGCAGCTCGACGATGGACAGGCAGCCGCCGATGTGGCCCACGCCCAGGTGGCCGATGCAGGTCATGATATCACAGCGGATATCCTTGCAAATGGTTTTCAGATCGGTGTTCAATGGTAATTCCTCCTAATTTGATTAAAAGGTTTAACTAAATCGGATTGTAATCCCGCGGCGCGCCTTTGTCAAGGTGTCTGCCCGTAAAATGAAGAAAAACTTTTTTGTCTTTCCTGTTGACATCTTTTCAGATCGAGGCTATGATATTTCACGCAGTTTATCAATTACTATCGGAGGAGTTCCATGAAAAGCTTTTCTCCCGTTTACGTTCCCGTCGGCGTGCCGACCTTCCATCTCGAGAGCGCGCAGCGCCAGTTCGATCTGTCCGCGGGGCTGCTGCGCTCGATCGACGAGCGCTTTGCCGTCCCGGAAAAGATGCTGCTCTCGATCGACGATCTGCGCGCCTTCCTCGACGGCGTTTCGCCGGATCTGATCGTGTTCCAGAACCTCACCTTCGCCAACGCCGCCTATATGTCCGAGGTGCTGCGCCGCTTCGACTGCCCCATGCTGCTCTGGACGCTGCGCGAGCCCGTCATCGACGGGGGACGGCTGCGCCTGAACTCCCTGACCGGGGCTTACAGCGCGGCCAACACCCTGCGCGCCTTCGACGAGCGCAGCTTCGAGTATCTCTTCGGCTCGCCCGAGGAGGAGCGCGTGAAGGACGCGCTCTCGGCCGTCGTCAGGGCAGCCGCGGTCAAGAAGGAGATGCGCAGCCTGAAGATGTCCGCCGTCGGCCACACGCCGCAGGGCTTCGGCTTCGGCCGTGCGCTGGACGGCGAGCTGATGAACGCCTTTGGCGTCGAGCTCGAGGCGATCGAGGCCCGCGAGCTGATCGAAAATGCAAAGAGTTTTTCCGATGAGGAATGCGCGGAATACCTGGAAAAGACCGCGCAGGCGACCTTCGGGCTGGACAAAACGCCCGAGCGCAACCGCCTCGACCACGCGCGCCTGCTGAAGGCGTACGGCGATTATGTGCGCGAGCACGGTATCGGCGCGCTGGCCTCCCGCTGCTGGCCGGACTTTTTCACGGCCTTCGGCACGCCCGTGTGCACCGTGCTGTCCATGCTCAACGACGAGGGCGTGGCCGCCGCCTGCGAGGCCGACATCTACGGCGCGCTGTCGATGTGGATCGGCATGCGCCTGAGCGGCGAGCCGGTCTTCTTCGGCGACCCCGTCTCGCTCGACGAGGGCGAGAACACGATCACCTTCTGGCACTGCGGCGCGGCGGCCTGCTCGCTGGCGCGCAAGGACACCGGCGCGGTCGTGGGTGTGCATCCCAACCGCAGGATCGGCCCGGCGATGGACTTCGGCTGCGAGGCCTTCCCGGACGCCACGGTCTTCCGCATCGGCCGCGAGCCGGACGGCTTTTTCCGCTTCTTCATCCTCGAGGGCGAGGCGCTCGACAAGCCCAAGCAGTTCATCGGCACCTCGATCGTCGTCCGCACGGACAATCCCGCGCGCGAGATCGTGGAGGAGAGCGTCAAAGCCGGCTTCGAGCCGCATTTCGTGGTCATAAAAGGCCGACACGCCGCCGCGCTCGAGGCGCTGGCGAATATGTACGGCTTCGAGATCTGCAGGTACTGAAAAGCACATAAAAGCGGAGAACGCATCGCGTCCTCCGCTTTTGTCGCTCCGGCGTCGTTCATTTCCGAATTGACTTTGTCCGGGGGCTGTATTATGCTGTGAAGCGCAAAGGAGGGGACAGCCATGAAGAAAAGCTCGAAGATCGGCGCGGCGATCACGGCCGTGATCGACATCGTCACGGCGGGGCTGCTGTGGCTGCTCTGCTCGCTGCCCGTCGTCACGATCGGCGCGGCCTCCGCGGCGCTGTACTACTGCGTGGTCAAGTGCATCCGGCACGAGCGCGGCCGCCTGGTGAAGAGCTTTTTCGCCGCCTTCCGGCGCGACTTCAAGGCCGCGACGCTGCTGTGGCTGATCTTCCTCGCCGCGGCGCTGCTCTTCGGCGCGGACGTGTACGCCTTCGGACGGATGGAGGTCCCGGGCCTGTTCGGAATGATCGGGAGGATCCTGCTCCTTGCGCTGTTGGCGTTTTTCCCCTGGGTCTTCGCCTTCGTCTCGCGCTTTTCCAATACCGTCTCCGCGACGCTGAAATTCTGCGGGTATCTGGCGCTGCGGAACATCGGCACGACGCTGCTGATGACGATCGAGCTTTTGGGCTTCGGCCTCATCGTATGGCTGATGCCGCCGCTCGTCTTTATCCTGCCCGGGCTCGTCTGCCTGCTGCTGAGCCTGCATATCGAGCCCGTTTTCAAGCCCCTCACGGCCGAGATGACGACCGAGGACGGGGACGACTGGTTCAACGAGTAAACGAAATATCATAACGGATAGAGGGTAGCCATGCTTTCCATCAAGACCGAAAACAACAGCTTTGTTCTCTGCCTCGACGGCAGGGAGCTGATCGTCCATACGCCGGAGACCCCGGCGCTCTTCCTCGGCAAGGGGGAGGAGACGATCCGCATGTACCGCGGCAACTTCGACATCGCCGACCGCGTGTCCGAGCGCCTCGCGCTGCGCTTTGCGGGCATGGAGGGCGGCGCCGCCGTCTTCACGAACGCGGAGCTCGCGGGGGATTACCGCCTGCGGATCGAGGAAAAGGACGGCCTGGTGCGCCTTGCCGGACGCGCGGAGGACCCGCGCTTCAACCGCCTGTATCTGCGCCTGCGCGCGGAGAAGGACGAGCACGTCACCGGCGGCGGCGAGCAGTTTTCGTATCTCGACCTGCGCGGCCGGCTGTTCCCGATCTGGACGCGCGAGCAGGGCGTGGGCCGCAACAAGCTCACCGAGATCACGCGCCTGGCCGACTGCAGCGACGGCGGCGGAGGCGACTACCACACGACCTTCTTTCCGCAGCCGACCTTTATCTCCTCGCGCCTGTATTTCGCGCATCTGGAAAACTACGAATACTGCGAGCTCGACTTCCGCGATGAGCGCTTCCACGAGATCGCACTCTGGTCGACAGCCTTTTCCCTCGTGCTCGCCTCCGGCGAAAGCTATCGCGCTCTCGTCTCCAAGCTGACCGGACTGCTCGGCCGCCAGCCCATGCTGCCCGACTGGGCGATGCGCGGGATCTGGCTCGGCGCGCAGGGCGGCACCGAGCGCGTGACGGAGCTGCTCCGGCGCTGCCGCGCGGGCGGGATGGACGTTCCCGCCGTGTGGATCCAGGACTGGGAGGGCAAGCGGATCACCTCCTTTGGCAAGCGCCTGCAATGGGACTGGCGCTGGAACCGCGAGATGTATCCCGGCCTCGACGCCGTGATCGCCGCCGATCCCGAAACGCGCTGGATGGGCTATATCAACCCCTACCTTGTCGAGGGCGGCGTGCTCTTTTCCGAGGCGAAGGAGAAGGGCTATTTCGTCAAAAACCGCGAAGGCGGGGACTATCTCTTCGACTTCGGAGAATATGACTGCGGCGTGGTCGATCTGACGATGCCGGAGGCCTTCGCGTGGTATAAAAAGGTCATCAGGGAAAACCTGATCGGCCTGGGCTTCCGCGGCTGGATGGCGGACTTCGGCGAATACCTGCCCGCCGACGCGGTCTGCTTCGGCGGCGGCGGGATGGAAGAGCACAACGCCTGGCCGATGCTCTGGGCAAAATGCAACCGCGAGGCGGTGGAGGAGAGCGGCCTTGTCGGCGAGTGCGTGTTCTACATGCGCGCCGGCGCGGCGGGGAGCCAGCGATACTCCACGCTCACCTGGGCGGGCGACCAGTGCGTGGACTGGAGCGAGGACGACGGTCTGCCCTCGGTCGTCACGGCGGCGCTGACGCTCGGCATGAGCGGCTTCGGCCTGCACAGCTGCGACGCGGGCGGCTACACGACGCTGTTCCATCTGCGCCGCGACGGGGAGCTGCTGCTGCGCTGGCTGGAATTCGCCTGCTTCACGCCGGTCATGCGCACGCACGAGGGCAACCGCCCGGACAGCAACGTCCAGCTCTACTCGAGCGAAGCGATCATCGCCAAGGCCGCGCGGCTGTCGAAGCTGCATACGGCCCTGCTGCCCTACATGCGCGAATGCGTCCTGGAGAACAGCAAAACGGGCGTGCCGGTCATGCGGCCGCTTTTCTTCGACGCGGCCGACGATCCGCGCGCCTGGGCGCGGGAGAATTACAGCTACCTCCTCGGCGGGGAAATGCTCGTCGCGCCGGTCGTGAAGCCCGGCGAAGAGGAGAGGGAAGTCTACCTGCCCTCGGACGGCTGGGTCCATCTCTGGAGCGGGAAGGACTACGACGCGGGCACGGCGACGGTCGCCGCGCCGATGGGCTTCCCGCCCGTGTTCTACCGCCGCGGCTGCGCGCACGAGGCGCTGTTCCGCTCGCTCGCCGAGAAATTTAATTAATTTCGTTAAAATGTTCAAAAGAACGGCCTTGAGGCGCTCGTTGGGGGGCATCTCAAGGCCGCTGTTTATACATAATGCACAAAAAGCACTCCTGAAAATCTACAAATTCGTGCTGGCAAGGGGACTTTACAAAATAGAGAATGACCCTTATAATCAAGCTGTAAAGCCGCAAGGCCTTTTTTTGCGGCAAAATAATTAACTCTGTTAATTAAAGGCCCGGCAGAGCCGGACCGAAAAAGGAAAAGGAGAACCGAAATGAAAAAAGCTCTCGCACTGCTGCTTGCGCTGACGATGATCTTCGCGCTGTGCGCCTGCGGCCAGCAGGCCAAGGCCGAGGAGATCACCATCAACTTCCCCAGCGTCTGGGTCGGCACCGACTCCAAGGCTCCCTATATGGAGCAGCTGATCGCCAAGTTCAATGAAGAGAACGCCGGCAAGATCAAGGTCGTCGTCGAGGAGCAGACCGACTACCAGGCTGCCCGCGACAAGCTGCGCACCACGATCACCACCGGCAACACGCCCGACCTCTGCATCCTGGACACCACCTACGACATCAAGGCTTACACCGAGTCCGGCAAGTTCATGGATCTCGCTCCCTACCTCGCCGACGGCTGGGGCAAGGATTTCGCCGAGGGCTCCTATGACGCCTGGAGCGTGGACGGCAAGGTCTGCTTCCTGCCCTTCGAGTCCGCTGTCTTCACCCCGATCTACAACACCAAGATCTTCAACGAGATCGGCTGGGATCACTTCCCCGCCACCTATGACGAGTTCTTCCAGTTCTGCAAGGACGCCAAGGCCAAGGGCTACAACGCCATGGGCCAGATGGCCGGCGAGAACGGCTGGAGCTCCATGCTGTGGTACTCCCTGATCGTCGAGGCTATCGGCGGCAAGGACGTGTATGCCAACGGCCTGCAGGATCCGGCCTTCGTTCAGGCTGCCGAGATCCTCAAGGAAATGTACGACTACACCTTTGACGGCGCCATCTCCGCCGGCGCCGGCGACGTGAACGGCCACTGGCTGGCCCGCGACACCGCCATCTACCTCAACGGTCCGTGGTGGGTCGCCAACCTCTACAAGGAAGACAACGCCGTTGACGGCGTCCTCCTCGCCGACGACTGCGAAGTCGCCGTCAACCCCAAGTATGAGGGCGGCAAGGGCGAAGGCGGTCTCGTGACCACCGTTCAGGCCTTCCTCGCCGCTGCCGAGCAGACCGACCCGGCCAAGAAAGAGGCCGTCGTCAAGTTCATCAAGTACCTCACCGATCCCCAGCACGTCTCCGAGCTGGCTCTGTCCTCCGGCGCCATGTTCTTCGTGAAGTACGAGCCCTCGCCCGACACCTCGCTGATCTCCCAGAAGCTCACCCAGGTCGCCAACGACGCCGCCTTCACGGTCATCCACGTCAACGGCGCCTTCCCGACGGCCTTCTCCACCGAGTTCCCGGCCGCGCTCTCCGCGCTGATCCTCGGCCAGGTCGACGCCCAGGGCTTTGTCGATCAGCTCCAGACCGCGATCGACAACGCCGCGTAATTTCCTCAGGCACTTATTCGAATAGGGTGCGTGTCACCGCGCACCCTATTCTTGACTTTCCAAAGGAGGTGGCAGTTTGAAGCTGGAACGCTCCGACAGAGGGCCGCTGTGGGCCTTCCTCGGCCCCGCGATCGTGCTGATGGTGGCTTTCTTCGTGATCCCCGTCGTCTACGTCGCCGTCGTCAGCATCCTCAAGTGGAACGGCATTTCCACCCCGGCCTTCAACTCTCTGCGCAACTATCTGATGCTCTTCAAGGACAAGGCCTTTACCCGCTCGATCCTCAACAACGTGATCTGGGCGCTGGTGGCGGGCTTTATCCAGGTCCCGCTGGCCATGGTCATGGCCATCATCCTCTCGCGCAAGCCGAAGGGCTGGAAGTTCTTCCGCACGGTCTACTTCTTCCCCCAGGTCATTTCCGGCATCGCGCTGGCCACGATGTGGCGCGCGATCTACAACGCCGACACCGGCCTGCTCAACGGCCTTCTGAAGGCCGTCGGGCTGGGGCATCTGGCCAAGGACTGGCTCGGCACGATCGAGACGGCCTTCCCCGCCGTGCTGATCTACTGGATCTTCTACGTCGGCTATTACATGGTCATCATGATGGCGGACATCACCACGATCGACGAGAGCTATTACGAGGCCGCGACGATCGACGGCGCGACGGATTTCCAGCAGGCGATCCACATCACGATCCCGCTGATCCGCCGCACCTCGCTGCTGACCTGTGTGACGCTCGCGAGCGTCATGGGCCTGCGTCAGTTCGAGCAGGTCTATATGCTCACGAACGGCCAGCCCGCGAACACCACCTCCACGATCGTGCTGTACATGTACAAGAAGCTGCAGGATTCCAACTACGGCATGGCCAGCGCCTCGGCGGTCATTCTGATCATCGTGGGCGTCATCTTCATCGTCTGCATCCGCAAGCTCTTTGAGGGACGCGGCGAGACGGTGAAGCTCAAGAAGGGGAGGGCAGGCAAATGAGTGAAACAAGAGTCCGCCCCGCCCTGCACGGCCGGGAGCTCATCCTCGCCGTCCTGAGATGGATCCTGATCATCTTCTTCGCGGTCTACACGCTCGTCCCGCTGGTATGGCTGACGCTCGCCTCACTCAAGACGAACTCCGAGTTCCTCACGAGCGGGCCCTTTGCCCTGCCGCGCGTCGCGCAGTGGCAGAACTACGTCAACGCCCTCACGGTCGCGGGCCTCGGCAGGATGCTGCTCAACTCCGTGATCGTCGGCCTTTCCGCGACGCTCGTCAACGTCGTCGTCGCCAGCATGGGCGCCTACTGCATCTCCCGCTTCCGCTTCCGCGGCCGCGAGAGGATCTTCACGCTCTTCACGGCCGGCATCCTCGTGCCGCTGAACGCTTTGATGGTGCCCTATTTCGTCATCATCAACAAGCTGGGGCTGTACAACACCTACGGCGGCATGATCCTGCTGTACTGCGCGATCGGCATCCCGATGTCCACCTTCCTCATCCGCGGTCTGATGGACTCCATCCCGATGGAGCTCGAGGAGGCGGCCTACATCGACGGCTGCGGCTTCTTCGGCCGCTTCTTCCACATCATCCTGCCGCTGAGCCGCACGGGCATCGTCACCGCCGCGACCTTCGAGTTCCTCACCTGCTGGAACGAGTTCGTGTTCGCCAACCTCATCGTTTCGTCCGAAAAGCTGCGGACGATCCAGGTCGGCATCCGTTACTTCACGAACCAGTTCTCCACGGACTACGTCTCGATGTACGCCGCGATCATGATCTCGATCATCCCCTCGATCATCGGCTATATCCTCTTCCAGGAGCAGATCATCGCCGGTATGACTTCCGGCGCGGTCAAGGGATAAGCTCCCCGGACGACAAAAAACAGGCTCTCGACAGAGAGCCTGTTTTTTTTGTCGTTTTTACAGCTCCATAAAGAGCTTTCCGCCTTTGCGGCGCAGCCACAGATACAGGATCAGAGCCGCGGCGGCCGTCACGGCGGCGAAGCACCACAGATACGCGGCCGCGCCGAAGGGCGGCGTGAGCAGCAGATACAGCCCCGCAAGCACGATGGAGTAGCCGAAGCTGCCGAATACCGCGACGGCGACGGGCATGCTCTGCTTGATCGGCGCAAGCTCGTTGGTCCAGCCCAGGTTGGCGTGCCTGAGGTCGAGCGTCAGATCGAGCAGCGCGAAGAAAAGCGCGGTGAGCTGCGGCAGCGCGAGCAGCGCAAGCGTTTCGCCGACAGGCGCTTTGAGCATGACCGCGGCGCAGACCGAGGCGAGCAGCAGCGCGGGCATCGTGAGGATCATCTGCACGCGCAGCTTGGCGCGCAGGACCTGCCATGCCTCGACGGGCAGCGACTGCGCTATCCAGACGTTCCTGCCCTCCAGCGAGACGGCCGCGGCGGCGGTGTCGTTCATCGCCGAGGCCGTACAGAGCGCCGTGACGAAGAGCACCGTCACCGCGCCGCCCGTCCCGCCGAAGACCGCGTTGAGCGTGTCGACCAGAACGGGCCCCTTGATCAGGATCAGTACGGCAAGGATCGGGATCAGCAGCGTGCTCATCGCACAGTTGAGTATATAGTTCGCGCTGGAAGTGAGCCGGCCTAACTCCTTTTTCAGCAGCGCGGTGGCCGCGCTGCGCTGCTTTTCGCGGCGCGCGGTGTATTTGACCTTCCCGCTCGCGCCCGTGGCGGTGGCGAGCGAGAGGAAGGTGCGTCCCAGCAGCTTCCACATCAGGCCGAAGAGGAGCGCGACGACGGCCGTGCAGACGGCCATGCCGATCCAGTTTCCCTCGCCCACGCTGCCGAAGAGATACAGGCCGTAGGCCCTCTCGCGGATGGCGGGGCCGTAGACGGCGACGTTGGCGATGAGGTCCCGGATGAGATCCATGGCCTTGAAGTAGCCGAAGTAATACAGACCGATGAAGACCAGCGAGATCAGGACCGTCACCATGCTCTTGTTCTTCAGCTTGAGGCTGAGCTTCGCCACCACCCAGCCGAGCAGACACGAGAGCGTCAGCACGAAGACAGACAGCAGCAGGATAAAGACGATGCAGCCGATCAGCGCCGCGGCGGAGAAGGGGACCGTCAGGAGATAGACGACGACGGCCGGGACGATCACGACCGCGGCATACATCAGGCCCATCAGGTAAACGCCGAGCAGCCGCGCGAACATGATCTTGTCCGTCGGGATCGGCATGGACAGCAGCAGGTCGTTGTCCTTGGCCAGGTACAGCCCCGAATAGGTGGAAAACACGCTGCCGAAGATGCCCAGCAGGATCGCGATCACGCCCATGATCGCAAAGTACAGCCAGCCGGCGCCCGCCGCGACGAGCGGCGAGCAGAGCGAGAAGGCCATCGCGCCGAAGGTGCCGCCGAGGAAGCCCGCCATGATCAGCACGAACAGCGCGATACAGGCGATCGTGCCCGCTTTCGAGCGGGCCTTGTTTTTCTTCGTGTCGTAAAAGTAGCTGCGGAAGATCTCCGCAAACTGCTTTTTCAGAAGCGTCTTGACCATATCAGTCCGCCTCCAGCTCCAGAAAGACCTCTTCGAGAGAGTCGTCGCCCTTGACCTCTTCCATCGTGCCGGAGCGGATCAGCCGCCCCTGCTTGATGATCGCGACCTTGTCGCAGAGCTTTTCCGCGACCTCCAGCACATGCGTGGAGAAAAAGATCGCGCCGCCGCGGTCGCAGAGCTCGCGCATCATGCCCTTGAGCAGGAAGGAGGCCTTGGGGTCGAGCCCGACGAAGGGTTCGTCCATCAGGATCAGCTTCGGGTCGTGCAGCCAGGCCGAGATGATCGCAAGCTTCTGCTTCATGCCGTGGGAGTAGGCCGAGATCGGCTGGGCCAGGTCGTCGGTCAGCTCAAAGCGCGCGGCATAGTCGGCGATGCGCGCGCTGCGCAGGTCCGACGGGACGCCGAAGACGTCCGCGATGAAGTTGAGGTACTTGATGCCGGACATGAAATCGTAGAGGTCGGGATTGTCCGGGATATAGGCGATCTGCCGCTTGCAGGCGAGGGGATCGGCCTTGATCGAGGTCCCGCAGATGAATATTTCTCCGGAGTCAAAGCTCTGGATGCCGACGGCCGAGCGCAGCGTCGTGGTCTTGCCCGCGCCGTTGTGGCCGATGAAGCCGTAGATCTCGCCCGGGGCGATGTGCAGGCTCAGATCGTCCACGGCGACCTTCTCTCCGAAGGTTTTCGTGAGGTGTTCGATACGAAGCATAACGCATTCCTCCTGTATGTCAGTATTTTTTCCTTAAAATCAGATATGAAAGCCAGTAAAACAGCATGAGCAGGCTCACGGCAAGGCCGGACAGGGTGCTGAGTTCTTGCTTGCCGAGGATCAGAAAAACGACGGTCAGCACACCGCAGGCAATCACAAAAGAGGTTCCCGCCCATACCCATGCCTTGGAACGGATAAAGATGTTGCGCTCGTCGTGCGCCTCGGTGTCAACCTTCTCGCGATATTCCGCGTCCTCCCGATAGCGCATCAGATTCAGAAGCTGCAGCGTGCCGACCGCGATGAGCGCGCTGCCCATGCCGAGCCACACGCTGTCGAGATCGAAGAGCTTTGAGACGATGATCAGCGCCGCGCCGAGCACGATCTCGATCACGGGAGAGAGCAGCTTTCGTCCGTTTTTCATGTCCCTTCCTCGCTTTCCTCGAAGAGGAAGACCTCTTCGATCGTCAGGTCGAAATAGCGCGCGATCTTGTAGGCCAGGAAGATCGAGGGGTTGTAGCGCCCCGTCTCCAGCGAGCTGATCGTCTGCCGCGAGACGCCCATCGCTTTCGCGAATTCCTCCTGCCGGATGCCGCGTGTCCGTCGGATCTCTTCGATCCGGTTTTTCATGCGCTTCACCTCTTGTAAAGTTTGCTTTACATGGACAGCATAGCACCGTCTTCATGATATGTCAAGCTTGCTTTACAAATTTGTGAAAAATTTATTTATTGGGCGGAAATGAAGGCGGGCCGGGCATACCGGCCCGCCTGAAAAGCAGGGAACTATTTCCGGTAAGTCTGTACGAGGATAAAGACGATGATTGCCGCCGTCAGACCTATGAAAAGGTAGCTGACGAAGGCGGGGATCGGCGAGAGCAGGGCCGTGCAGACCGAGACGCAGGCAAAAAAGCCCTCCGTCAGAAACAGCAGCAGACACAGCCCCGTGCGGGTCGAGCGGATCACGCGCGGCAGCTTGTAGGCCGGCACGCCCTGCGTGTTGCTCCAGAGCTTGGGGAAAAACTGGATCGGGCCCAGGATCGCCAGCATGATGAAGCCGATGATCACGGGGAGGAAGGCCGCGGAGGCCTTGCCGCTCCAGCCGTCGATCTCGCCGCGGGCGTTGAAGTGGCTCGGCAGCAGGTCGGGCAGCGAGGGATACTTCACGATCACAAAGATCAGCGTGAAGAGGAAGCACAGCACGGCCAGGCCGAGGAAGACATAGTCGACGATGCGCGGCTTCGTGTTCATGCCGCCGCCTCCTCGTCCTTCTTCGGCAGGGGAGCGAGCTTCGCCGTCAGCAGCACGACGAGCAGCACGAAGACCGTGCAGAAGGCCTCGGCCGCGATCATGCCGAAGGCTTTGTTGATCAGCACCAGGATCGCGTCGAGCGCGAAATGCAGCACATAGCACAGCACGACAAGCCCCGCCCTGCGCTCGCGCAGACCGCGGAAGAGGAGCATAGATATGCAGATGTGGGTCGCGATGGCGAGGATGCGCTCATAACCCGCGAGGAAGAAGCCCGTGCCGTCGCCGCAGAGGGCGCGGAGCTGCGCCAGAGCGGAGTCATACTGCGCGCCGGAGAGCGGGGAGAGAAGGTCCGCCGCTTTGCCTGCGTTGATCGTCGCGGCAAGGGCCAGGTTGTTGATCTGCTTGACCACGCCGACGGTCAGCGCCTCGACGCCGCCGTGGCCCGCGCCGTACATGTAGGCGTTCACGGGGTCGTTCCGCCTGCGCAGGAAGGTCTTTGCGGCGAAGATGCGGCCCGTCTCTTCGAAGAGCGCGGCGGCCGCGCCGCCGTAGAGCGCGAAGAGCCAGGTGTTTCCCCAGATCTTCTGCCCCACGGGCGTGGGGTAGATCAGGTTGTGCAGCAGGCTCTCAAGCACGAGAGCGAAGAGCACGAAGGTCCCGACGCCGACAAAAAAGCTGGCGACCGGAGCGCGGAGCTTTTTGCGGCCGTACACGAAGACCGCGATCACCGCGGCGAGCGAGACGAGCAGGCTCAGGGCCATGCCGGTCATGTTCAGCGCCGAAACGCGGGTGATTCCGTCCATAGTCTTGCTCCTTTCAGGAAATGTCCAGCTCGGGCGGCACGTCGAGCTCGTCCGAGACGTATTTGCCGTTCTTCTTCCGCTGGCGCACGCACTCGCTCAGCAGGTATTCGATCTGCCCGTTGATCGAGCGGAAGTCGTCCTCCGCCCAGGACGCGATCGCGTCGTAGAGCTTGGGCGAGAGGCGCAGCGGGACCTGCTTCTTGGCGTTGTCGGCCATATCAGTACAGGCTGCCGGAGTTCACGACGGGCTGGGCGTCCTTGTTGCCGCAGAGCACGACAAGAAGGTTCGAGACCATCGCCGCCTTACGCTCCTCGTCGAGCTGGACGGTGTTCTTCTCGCTCAGACGCTCGAGCGCCATCTCGACCATGCCGACCGCGCCGTCGACGATCATCTTGCGCGCGTCGATGATGGCGCGGGCCTGCTGACGCTGCAGCATGACCGCCGCGATCTCGGGCGCGTAGGCGAGGTAGGTGATGCGGGCCTCGAGGATCTCAAGCCCCGCGCTCTCGACCTTCTGCTGGATCTCGTCGCGGATGCGGCGGGCCACAGTCTCGCTGGAGCCGCGCAGGCTCCCCTCGTCCGCCACGCCGTCGCCGGTGGTGTCCACGCCGGGCGCCACGTCATAGGGGTACAGCCGGACGATATCCCGCAGGGCGCTGTCGCACTGGAGGGACAGGTATTCCTTATAGTTGTCCACATTGAACACCGCCCTGGCGGTGTCCACCACCCGCCAGATCACAGCGATGCCGATCTCCACGGGATTGCCCAGGCAGTCGTTGATCTTCTGGCGGGAGTTGTTCAGCGTCATGATCTTCAGGGAGATCTTCTTCCCCGCCGTGCCCTCCGCCTGCACCTGGGCGCCCTGCGCGGCCAGGAC
>JBGUZD010000076.1:0-11519 GCA_045222695.1 Candidatus Limivicinus sp. | reverse complement strand
GACATCCCCGGCATCATCGAGGGCGCGTCCGAGGGCGCAGGCCTGGGGCATGATTTCCTCCGGCACATCGACCGCTGCCGTCTGCTGGTCCATCTGGTGGACGTCTCCGGCAGCGAAGGCCGCGATCCCGTGGAGGATTTCGACACGATCAACGCCGAGCTGCGCGAATACAGCCCCGAGCTCGCCGCGCGCAAGCAGATCGTCGCGGCCAACAAGTGCGATCTGCTCCCGGAGGGCTCCGATAATCTCGAGCGCCTCCGCATGCATGCGGAGGAGCAGGGCTGCGCGTTCTTTGAATTGAGCGCGGCCACGCACGCGGGAACGCGCGAGCTGGTCGCCGAGTGCGCCAGACTCCTGCGCGAGCTGCCGCCGATCGCGAGCTACGAGGCGGACTATGTCCCGCCCGAGCCGAAGATCGACACCTCGGGCGATCTCACGATCGAGAAATTCGACGATATGTGGCTCGTCGAGGGCCCCTGGCTGCAGCGCCTTGTTGCGACCGTCAATTTCTCCGACTATGAAAGCCGCATGTTTTTCGACCGCATCCTGCGCGAAAACGGCGTTTTCCGGCGCATGGAGGAGATGGGCGTCAAGGACGGCGACACCGTCAGCATGTATGATCTGATGTTCGAATACAGAGAATAGCCGAAAAAGCGGAAAATGTGCCGCACGGGCAGACTGCCCGTGCGGCACACAACGTTGACATCATAATATACTTTTGCGTGTTCGTCAATATATGTAACAAAAAGTTAAATGCAAACCTCTGTTTTGTACAATTCAAACAAGAATTCTTTGTTGCCTTTGCCGATTGATTTTGCAGCAGCCCTTTGGTATAGTATAGACAGAAAGGGAAATCCCCTATGACATAGACCGTCCCGAATCGCATACGGGACGAAGGGGCTCTCAGGATAGGAAATGTTCCGGCACATATAGTTTACTCACTAAACGAGTTATTTGACGAATGTGTGATGTGGCCGTTGAATGGATTTCGAGATCCTGTCGAAAGCCCGAATCTGAAGAAAGAGAGGTAACCAGGATGCTAGATACCAAGATCTCAAAGGAATAGCCCCTGACTGTGGAACCGAGTGGATCAGTCAGGGGTTATTTCGTTTTTTATATGTTTTTTGTCAGTCCGAAAGGGCTGTTCTTTTTTTGCCTTTATTTCCATTTTTTTCTTTTCCTTTTTTGCATATCCGCCTTTTCGCGGCAAAAGATAAGCACGGAAAGGGATGAAAACGACGCGTGCGTTTCGGGCGGCTTTCAGTCCGGGCGTTTCCCGTTCGCTTTTTCGCCCGGACCAATCTGATGAAAAGGAGATGCAAACGATGGCTTACAATTCCAGCAACCAGCTCGTGAACCCGAACGCTCGCGAGGCGATGGACAGATTCAAGATGGAAGCCGCTTCCGAAGTCGGCGTCAATCTGAAGAACGGCTATAACGGCGACCTCACCAGCCGTCAGGCCGGTTCCGTCGGCGGCCAGATGGTCAAGAAGATGATCGAGGCCTACGAAAACGGCATGAAGTAATCGCTTCAGAGCGATAGATTGCAGGGCGGCGCGAGCCGCTCTGCAATTTTTCATGTGTACTTACATATTGACAAGTTTTGTCGTATATCGTATCATCAAAATAATATGAAGAACCGCTCATATATCGGAGGCGTTTTGATGGATCAAAGGGAACTTCTGCTGCCGGAGGGCGAGAGCCTCTCTTCTCTGGCCGACTTTTACCGCGTGTTTGCCGACGAGACCAGGATCAGGATCCTCTGCGAGCTTCTCGACGGCGAAAAACGCGTGCTGGACATCGCCAGGGATCTCGGCTTGTCTCATTCGGCCGTCTCGCATCAGCTGCAGCTTCTTCGAGCGAGAAGGCTCGTGGCTTTTCGCCGGGACGGGAAAAGCGTTCGATATTCCATCGCCGACGAACATATCCATTCGATCCTGCTGCAGGGGATCGAGCACGTGGGTGAGTAAGGAGATAGAGAGATGGCAAAGCATCTGGCAAAGACGGAAAAGAAAACAAGACCGGAAAGACCTGCAAGAGAGATCCGCATTCCGGAGATCAAAGTCGGAAAAAGACCGGCTGCCGATCGCGCCCCGGAGAGAAAGGATCCCTTTCAGAGCGCGATGCTCAACAAAACGCTCGATCGCAGATTCAGCGCCTCTGACCTGTTTCTCACGCTGCTCGCCCTGATCCTTCTTATCGCCGCATATTTTCTGCCCACCTCGGGCCCCGTCCGGCTGCTGAGCTTCCTGGTGCCCTTTTTGCTGGCGGGATGGAATTACCTCTACGAGGCCTTCCAGGAGGCCTTTATGGGCATCGTCCTCGGGCGTGAGCTGATCGTGACCGTCGCGGGGCTGCTTGCCCTGTGCGCCGGCGCCTGGTTCGGCGCGGCCGCGATCATGATCTGCCTCAAGATCGCCGACATGGCGCTCGCCTATGTGGAATCGCAGCAGAGCGAAAAAGTCTCGGCCCTGTATGCTCTCCGGCCGGAAAAGGCCGATCTCGTCAGCGGCGGCATCCTCAGCACGGTCGACGCCGCGGAGCTTGCCGTCGGATCCGAGATCGAGGTGGGGGAAGGCGGGATCGTCCCCGCCGACGGCGTTGTCGTCAACGGCACCTCCGTCCTGGACGCGACCGCGCTCGCGGGCGTGAGCATGAGCTTCCCGGTCGCCGCGGGAAGCGCGGCGATCTCGGGATGCACGAATATCGGCACGCCGCTTCGGATACGCGTGGAAAGGACGCAGATCGACTCCGCCTGCTCGACGCTTATCCGCTCCGCGGAAAACTCCTGGATGCACAAGACAGCGCATGAGCGCATGCTTCAGCGCGTGCTGTCCTATCTGACGCCGGCGCTGGTGATCCTTGCGCTCCTCATGGCTGCCGTCCCGTCGATCGCGACGGGCCAGTGGCGGGTCTATCTCGTGCGGGCCGCGATCCTGCTGACGGTCTCTCAGATGTATTCCGTCGTTCAGAGCGTCAAGCTTTCCTACGATTGCGCGGCGGCCTGCGCGGCCGCGGCGGGAGTCGCCGTCAAGGGCCACGACGTGCTGGAGGCGCTCTCCAAAGCCGAGACGATGGTTTTCGATAAAACAGGTACCGTCACCGAAGGTGTGTACCAGGTCAAGGAGGTCTTTCCCAAGGGCGTGACGGAGGGGCAACTGCTCTTCCTGGCGGGCGCGGCGGAGCTGCATTCCCGCCATCCGATCGCACAGGCGATCGTTGCCGCCGGCGGCGCCTATGCTTCCGATGTCAAGGCCGTCGATATCAACGAGATCCCCGGCCGGGGCGTCAGCGCCTTTATCGACGGACGCTGCGTTTATGTCGGAAATGCCGCCATGATGGCCGAGCACGGCATATCCTGCGATGCTCCGAGCATACCGGGCACGGCGATCCACGTCGCGGTGGACAGCCGGTATCTGGGCCACATCGTGCTGGAGGACGCGCTTCGTGACAGCGCCTTCGACGTGCTCGAAGAGCTTCGCGCCGAGGGGGTCGGCACCAGCGTGCTCCTCTCCGGCGACGTTCATTCTTCCGCGCGCCGCATCGCGTCTTCATTGAATTTCGACCTGGTCAAGGCGGAGCTCACGCCGAAAGAAAAATGCAGCTCCGTCAAGTATCTGATGGAAAACCGCAACGTCAACACGACGCTGGCCTTTGTCGGCGACGGCGTATGCGACGCGGATGCGCTCAAGCTGGCGACCGTCGGCATCGCGCTCGGCTGCCTTGACAAGCCCGAGGCGCTCGAAAGCGCCGACGCGGCGATCCTGAACCGGGAACTCCGCACGCTGCCGAAGCTCTATCGCCTTTCCAAGCGCGCGCTGCGCGCCGCGTTGGAGGATACCGTTGTCTGCGGCGCGGTCAAGCTGCTGGTGACGATCTTCGGCGCAGCCGGTCTGTGCCCGCTCTCACTGGCCGTTCTGATCCAGACCGCGGCGATCCTGTTCGAGGCATACAACGCCCGGAGCATCCTGTATTCCGACGAGAGACGAAGTCTGTTCCGTGTTAAAGAAAGGAAGATTTGAAGATGAACGAAGCATTGAAGGTTCTCTATGACCGCCGCAGCATCCGCCGCTACAAGAACGAGCAGATCAGCCGTGAGGAGATGGACGCCGTGATCCGCGCCGGCGTATGCGCCGCCTCCGGCAAAAACGGCCAGTCCGCGATCATCATCGCCGTTCAGGACAAAGAGACGAGAGATTTCCTCTCGCGTCTCAACGCCGCCGTGCTCGGCGTCAAGTCGGATCCTTTTTACGGCGCTCCGACCGTTTTGATCGTCCTGGCCGATGCGAAGAGCCCCTACGCCGTTCAGGACGGAAGCCTTGTCCTGGGCAATCTGATGAACGCGGCTAAAGCGATCGGGCTCGGCTCCTGCTGGATCAACCGCGCCAAAGAGGTCTTCGATTCCGAGGAAGGAAAAGCGCTGCTGAAGAAGTGGGGCGTCGAGGGCGAGTGGATCGGTATCGGGAACTGCATTCTCGGATACCCGGACGAGGATCCGGCGATGAAGCCCCGCAAGGAGAATTTCGTTTACTACGTTCTCTGAAAGCATGAACGTTTACGATTTCGACAAGACCGTTTTTTATCCTGACAGTTCCGTCTGCTTTTTCCGATACTGCCTGAGAAAACACCCGCGCGCTTTGCTGCGCGTTTCGCCCGGGATCATATCCGGCGCGCTTCGCTACGCCTTCGGGGCGATCGGAGCGAAAGCGCTCAAGGAAAAGCTCTTTGCCTATCTGCGCTTCCTTCCGGACCCGGAGAGTACGGTGAAAAACTTCTGGGATGAGCGCATTTCGGCTGTACAAGCCTGGTATCTCAAGCAGAAACGGCCGGACGACCTGATCATCACCGCATCGCCGGAATTCCTTGTCGGAGAGGCCGGCCGCAGGCTGGGCGTCGAGGTGATCGGGACGCGCATGGATATCCGCAGCGGACGGATCGAGGGCGAGAACTGTCACGACAGGGAGAAGGTCCGCCGTTTCCGCGCCGTGTATCCCGACGCGGAAATCGAAGCGTTTTATTCGGACTCTTTATCCGATACCCCCCTGGCCGAGCTCGCCGGCAAGGCCTTCCTGGTGAAAAGGGGAAGGCTTACCGACTGGCAAACGGAACAAAAAAAGAAAGAAGATTGAGAGGATCGACATGTCTTCATCTACCAAGGAAGCGCTCGGCGCGGCGCTGAAAAAAATGATGGCCGTCAAGCCCATCGACAAGATCACCGTCAAGGATCTCGTGGAGATCTGCGGCGTCAACCGCCAGACCTTTTACTATCACTTTGACGACGTTTACGATCTCCTGGAGTGGGTCTTTGAGGCCGACGCCGAGAAAAACCTCCCTAAAGAGGTCAAGTATGAGCGCTGGCGCGAGGACGTGTCGATGTTCTTCAAATATCTCATCCGCAATTCCGATTTTGCGCTGAACATCTACAACTCCCCGAACAGGACCTACATGCTGCGTTTTTACAAGCAAAAGCTGCAGGACTGCATCCGCAGCTTCGCCGTCATCGTTTCGCGCGACATGAAGATCGACCGGCGCGATTTTGAATTCGTCGTCGAATTCTATGCCAACTGCGTGGTCGGCGTGATCTCACAGTGGCTCGATCTCGGCATGCAGCTTCCCGGCGAGGTCACCGTGGAGCAGTGTCTGACCGTGCTGGACAACAGCGTGGAAAACCTGCTTGAACGCTTCGTCCACGAGTAAAGAAAATTCCGGCGGACCCTTTCGGTCCGCCGGAATTTATTTCGTCTTTTTCTATTGAAAGAAAAGCGGATATAGGGTAAAATAAATCGTCTGAGCCTGTTTCGGAAACGAGGGAGAAAAATGGCGGAACAAAAAACAAACGTGATGCGCCTGCTCGATCAGAAGAAGGTCGCCTACCGCGCGCACGCCTATCCCCACGACGACGATGCCGTGGACGGCGTTACGGTCGCGGGCCTGATCGGAAAAGCGCCGGAATGCGTGTTCAAAACGCTTGTCGCGCGCGGCGCGAGCAAGAGCATTTATGTTTTCGTCATCCCCGTCTGCGGCGAGCTCGATCTCAAGCGCGCCGCGAAGGCGGCGAAAGAAAAATCCGTCGAACTGGTCCATGTCAGCGAGATCAACGCGCTGACCGGCTATGTCCGCGGCGGCTGTTCGCCGATCGGGATGAAGAAGCAGTATAAAACCTTTTTTGACAGCAGCTGTCTGAGTCTGGAGAGCATCGTCGTCAGCGCCGGAAAGATCGGCGCGCAGGCGGAGCTTTCGCCGCAGGAGCTGATCCGTTTGACGCGCGCCGAAACGGCCGCACTGATAAAGGAGACCTGATGCAGGAGAGCATTTTCATCAAAGGCGCAAGGGAGAACAATCTTAAAAACATCGACGTCGAGATCCCGCGCGACAAGCTTGTCGTGATCACGGGCCTTTCCGGCAGCGGCAAGTCCAGCCTTGCCTTCGACACGATCTACGCCGAGGGCCAGCGCCGCTATGTCGAGAGCCTGAGCTCCTACGCGCGCATGTTTCTCGGGCAGATGGACAAGCCGGACGTGGACTATATCGACGGTCTTTCGCCCGCCATCTCCATCGACCAGAAGACCACGTCGAAAAACCCGCGCTCCACGGTCGGCACGGTCACGGAGATTTACGACTACCTGCGTCTTCTCTGGGCGCGCATCGGCGTGCCGCACTGCCCGAACTGCGGGAAAGAGATCCGCCAGCAGACGATCGATCAGATCGTCGATCAGATCATGGAGCTGCCGCGCGGCAGCCGGATCCAGCTGCTTGCGCCGGTCGTGCGCGGCCGCAAGGGCGAGCACGTCAAGGTGTTCGAGGACGCGAAAAAGTCCGGCTATGTACGAGCCCGCGTCGACGGGATCCTGTTCGAGCTTTCGGAAGAGATCAAGCTCGAAAAAAACAAAAAGCACGATATCGAGATCGTCGTCGACCGACTGGTCGTCAAGGACGAGATCGTCCGCCGTCTGACCGATTCGGCCGAGACCGCGCTCGCGCTCTCGGGAGGGATCCTTTTTGTCGAGGTCATGGGGGACGAGGGCGGCATCCTTACGTTTTCGCAGAATTACGCCTGCGAGGACTGCGGCGTCTCCATCGAGGAGCTGACGCCGCGGCTGTTCTCCTTCAACAACCCCTACGGCGCCTGCCCGACCTGTACGGGCCTGGGGCTGCAGCTGCTGGTCGACCCGGACCTGATCATCCCGAACCCGTCGCTGAGCATCATGGACGGAGCGATCACCGCGAGCGGCTGGGGCAACGTCAAGGGCGACTCGATCTCCAAAATGTATTTTGAAGCGCTCGCGCGGCGCTATCATTTCAAGCTGACGGATCCGGTCAGAGATATTCCGAAAGAGGGCCTCGACGCCATCCTCTACGGCACGAAGGGCGAGGCGCTTCAGCTCCGCTTTGAGAAAAACGAGGGCTTCGGCGTCATCCGCCGCGAATTCGAGGGCATCGTCAACAATCTGCAGCGCCGTTATCGCGAAACGCAGAGTCCCTCGATGCGCGACGATATCGAGGAATGCATGGCCGAGATCCCGTGCCCCGACTGCGGCGGGAAAAGACTGAAAAAAACGGCGCTCGCCGTCACGGTCAAGGGCATGAGCATCGCCGATTTTACCGATCTATCCGTCACCGATGCGCTCCGCTTCTTCGATGAAAACGAATTCACCGGAAAAGAGATGCTCATCGCCAAACGGATCATCAAGGAGATCCGCGCGCGGCTGGGCTTCCTCGTCAGCGTGGGTCTTGGTTATCTGACCCTTTCCCGCGCGGCGGGAACGCTCTCCGGCGGCGAGAGCCAGCGCATCCGTCTGGCTACGCAGATCGGCTCGAGCCTGATGGGCGTTTTGTATATCCTTGACGAGCCGAGCATCGGTCTGCACCAGCGCGACAACGCCAAGCTGATCCGCACGCTCAAGGAGCTGCGGGATCTGGGCAACACGCTGATCGTGGTCGAGCATGACGAAGAAACGATGCGCGCGGCCGATTACATCATCGACATCGGCCCGGGCGCCGGCGTGAAGGGCGGCGAAGTTGTCTGCGCCGGATCGATCGAAGACATCTGCGCCTGTGAGGCATCCGTTACCGGGCAGTATATCAGCGGCAAGCGCCGGATCCCCGTGCCTGCGAAGCGCCGGGAGGGGAACGGACACAGTCTCGTCATCCGCGGCGCGCGGGAGAACAACCTCAAAAACATCGACGTCGAATTTCCGCTCGGAAAGCTGATCTGCGTCACGGGAGTCTCCGGCAGCGGAAAATCCTCGCTCGTCAACGAGATCCTGTACAAGACGCTGGCTGCCGAGAAAAACCGCGTCAAAATACGCCCCGGACGCTCGGACGGGATCGAGGGCCTGGAGTACGTCGACAAGGTCATCTGCATCGACCAGAGCCCGATCGGGCGCACGCCGCGCTCGAATCCCGCGACCTACACGGGCGCGTTCAACGATATCCGCGATATCTTCGCCTCCACGCCGGACGCGAAGGTGCGCGGCTTCGGCCAGAGCCGTTTTTCCTTCAACGTCAAGGGCGGCCGCTGCGAGGCCTGCGCCGGCGACGGCCTGGTCAAGATCGAAATGCATTTTCTCCCGGACGTCTTCGTACCCTGCGAAGTCTGCAAGGGCAAGCGCTACAACCGCGAGACGCTGGAGGTCAGATACAAGGGGAAAAACATCTCCGAAGTGCTGGATATGACCGTCGAGGAGGCCTACGCCTTCTTCGAGAACCAGCCGAAGGTGCGCCGCAAGATCGAGACGCTGCTCGACGTCGGTCTGGGATACATCCGCCTGGGCCAGTCCAGTACGACGCTCTCCGGCGGCGAGGCGCAGCGCGTCAAGCTGGCCACCGAGCTTGCCAAGCGCGATACGGGCTCGACCGTCTATGTGCTCGACGAGCCGACGACAGGCCTTCACGTCGCCGATATCCACAAGCTGATCCACATCCTCGACCGCCTTGCCGAGGCGGGGAATACCGTCGTCGTGATCGAGCACAATCTTGACGTCATCAAGGTGGCGGATCATATCATCGACCTCGGCCCCGAGGGCGGTGAAAAGGGCGGCACGCTCGTCTTCGCCGGTACGCCGGAGGACTGCGCCGCCTGCGAGGAGAGCTATACCGGACAATATCTCAAGCCGCTGCTGGAGCGGGATGGAGAGTAAGACATGGACCAGGAAACCGAACTGATCGAGCTTGCCGGAAGCGTACAGTCCGTGATCTATAAGAACGAGGAGAACGGTTATACCGTCCTCCGCCTCGTCGATTCCAACGGCGAGCTGGTCACGGTCGTGGGCTGTTTTCCGTATGCCTCGGCGGGCGAGTCGATGATCGTCTCCGGAAGCTGGACCACGCATAATGTGCACGGCAGGCAGTTCAAGGCCGAGTTTGCTCAGCGACTCCTTCCGTCAAGCGCATCGGCGATCTATGATTATCTGGCCGGCGGGGCGGTGCGCGGCATCGGTCCGGCTACCGCGCTGCTGCTGGTCAACCGCTTCGGCGACGACACGCTCGACGTGCTGGAGCGCTCGCCCGAGAAGCTTGCGCAGATCAAGGGCATCAGTCTTCAGAAGGCGACGCAGATGTCCGAGACCTTCCGGCGTCAGACCGGGATGCGCCGTCTGATGGAGTTCATCTGCTCCTTCGGCCTGCGTCCCGTCCTCGCGATCCGCATGTACCGCTATTACGCCGACAGCGCGATGGCGATCCTGCGGGAAAACCCCTATATCCTGGCCTCGTCTCATATCGGCGGCAGCTTTGCCGAGGCCGACGCGATGGCGCTGGAGCTCGGCGTCGAGCTGCAGAGCGAAAACCGTCTCGCCGCCGCGGCGATCTTCGAGCTGGAATACAACGCCGGCGGCGGACACTGCTTCATCCCCCGCGGAAAGCTTGCCGCGGCCACCGCGCAGCTGATCGGCGTCGATCCCGAGCGGGTGGAGGAGACGATCGGGGAGATGATCTCCGACGGCAGGATAGCCTTTGAAGAGATCGCCGGCTGCGAGGCCTGCTATCTGCCGCGCCTTTACGAAGCGGAGTGCCATACCGCGCAGCGCATCGCCGCCATGGCGAAGGAGCACTACGCTCTCCGCATGGACTTTTCCGCCCTGATCGCGTCTTTGGAAGCAAAGCAGGGGATCCGCTATGCGCCGCGGCAGCGCGAGACGCTGCAGCTGGCGCTTGAAAACCAGATCGTGGTGATCACGGGCGGCCCGGGAACGGGAAAAACGACCTCGATCCGCGCGATCCTGGCGATGTTCGACAAGCTCGGCGTCAAAACGCTGCTCACCGCCCCGACCGGGCGCGCGGCCAAGCGCATGACGGAGCTGACGGGCTGCGAGGCCTCGACCGTACACCGTCTTCTCGGCGCGCGCTTTGCCGAGGACGAGGAGAGCGTGGTCTTTGCCAAGAACGCCTCGGATCAGCTCGAGTGCGACGCCGTGATCCTGGATGAATGCTCGATGGTGGACATTTCGCTGATGAGCGCGCTGCTCGAGGCCATGCCCGCCGACGCGCGTCTGGTCCTGGTCGGCGACGCCGATCAGCTGCCCTCCGTCGGCCCGGGCGACGTCTTTTCCGCGATCCTCCGCAGCGAGGCCGTTCCCGCCGTCCGTCTCACGGAGATCTTCCGCCAGAACGGACAGAGCCGCATCGTGCGCAACGCGCACATGATCAACCGCGGCGAGCACCCGGATCTGTCCGAGAACGAAGGCGACTTTTTCCGGCTCAAGCGATTCCAGGCCGCGAGCACGGTCGAGACCATCACGGAGCTGTGTGCGGCAAGACTGCCGCAGAAAATGCATATCCCGAGCGAGGAGATCCAGGTCCTCTCGCCAACGAGAAAAGGCGAGCTGGGAACGGTCAACCTCAACAAGCACCTGCAGGAGGCGCTCAATCCGCCCGCAAAGGAAAAGAAAGAAAAGCTTTTCGGCAGCGCCGTCTTCCGCGAGGGAGACAGGGTCATGCAGATCCGCAACAACTATGAGCTCGCCTGGCGGACGGAGGACAACTCCGCGGCCGGAAGCGGCATATACAACGGGGATATCGGCGTCATCACGCAGATCGATCCCGAGCAGGAATGCCTGACCGTCTGCTTTGACGGCAAGCTTGCCGTCTACACCTTCGATCTGCTGCTCGAGCTGGAGCACGCCTGGGCGATGACGGTACATAAGGCGCAGGGCAGCGAGTACAGGGCCGTCATCCTCGCCCTGAGCCCCACTTCGCAGATGCTCATGTCCCGCGACATCCTCTATACCGCGGTCACGCGGGCAAAAGAACTGCTGATCCTGGTCGGCGACGACGAGATCGCCTATCAGATGATCGACAACGTCAGACAGTCCAGACGATACAACGCCCTGCGGATCCGGATCCGCAGAGGATGCGGAATGGCGGTCAAGTGATGGATATCCGACGGATTTGCGAGGATTTGTCCGACCGCTGGCCGGAATGGAGCGAGCGCATCTCGCTTTTGCAGTTCCGCGAGGCGGACGGCGTCGGCGCGGCTGCGAACGACGGCCGCAGCGTGATCTACAACGATCGTCTGATGA
>JBGUZD010000075.1:0-8756 GCA_045222695.1 Candidatus Limivicinus sp. | reverse complement strand
AAGCGAAAAGACTATACACAGCAGCAGGAACGCCGCAAACAGACTTTTTTTCATGGGTATCTCCAATCTTCTGACACAATGCGCGGCCGAAGGCCGTACTCAAATATTTTATCTCCTTGCAGACCTAAAGTCAATAAGAAACGAGGGCAGGAGAACCTGCCCTCGCTTGCTTCAGAGAGGATCAATGCTTATCCGCCGCGGCGAAGGGAGCGCCGCAGTCGGGGCAGAAACGGGGAGGATGCGCCGGGTCGGGGTTGGTCCAGCCGCACTTGTCGCAGACGTACTGGATCGCGTCCTTCGGCTTTTCCTCGCCGCAGGCGCTGCAGTTGTGCCCGCGGTTGAAGCTGCCGCATTTCACACAGTACCAACCGTCCAGAACAAAGCTTTCGGGGTCGGCGGTCTCTCCACCCTCGGGCTCGGCGGGAGCCTCGTGCGCGCCGCAGGTCTCATTCTCGACAGCGGGAGCGGCGTTTGTCGGCTCCGCGGGCTTATCCTCGGCGGGAGCGTCCGCCGCAGCTGCCGCGGGGGCCGCCTTGAACACGCGGGAGGCCTCCTCCGAGCGGCTGCGCATGCTCTCCGCCTCAGCCTCCTCCTCGGCTTCCAGTTCCTTCTCCTTCCGGGAGACGATGACAAGGGTGATGGCCGCGGCGATCAGCGCAAGGATCAGCACGCCCATGAGGACGAGCAGAAAACGGCTGCCGCTGCTGCGCCCGGAAGAGCTGCTGCGCGGCGCCTCGGTCGGCTCGACCGGCTCGACCGGCCCGGTCGTGGGTTCGGGCGTCGGCTCGGGCGTGGGCTCGGGCGTCGGCTGAACGGCGTGCGTAACGGCGGCGACGCGGGACTTCGCCTCGACGCCCTGCTCGCCGTTGAGGGTGCTCCACACGGCGCAGTAGTAATAGACGGTCCCCGGGGTCTCGGGAGGCACGAAGGTGGCCGAGGTCGCGCCGGCGATCTTCACGTCGGTGCCGTCGGTGTTGGCGTTGCTGTTGTCGGCGCTGCTGTACCACTGATAGTGCAGCGTGCCGTTATTCGGATCGTTGGCCGTGACGGAAAGCGTGTCGGAATCGGAGGTCACGAAGGGATCGCGTGTGATCGAAGGGGGCAGCAGGCCGACCTTGTTCACGGTGATCTTGGCGCCGGCGGAGAATTTGGGATCGCCTGCGCCGATGAACTTGCACACGGCCTTCCAGCCGTTCATCTCGTAAGGGATGTCGTAAATGATGATCGTCTCTTCGTCATAGCCCTCGCAGGAGGCGGACTGGAAGCAGCTCCTGCCGATCTCGGAGGCGTTGTAGCTCGTCTTCCCGTCGGGGCTCTCGAGCCGCCATTCGATCTTGTCGGCGTTGTCCGCGCGCGCGATGAAGATCGCATATCCGCCCTCCATGACCGTCTCGCCCGTGGGGTCCTTCGTGATCACGATCTCGGGTACGGGCGTGGGCAAAGGCGTCGGCGTCGGCGTGGGGATAGGCGTCGGCGCGGGCTCGGTGACCTTGAGGGTCAGACGGTATTCCTCGGTGCCCTCGGAGGTGGTGATCTTCAGCTGGTAGCTGTAATCGCCGGAGGCGCCGGGCGTGCCGACGAGCTTGACGGCTCCGTCCGCGAGCGTGACGCTCAGCCCGCCGGGCAGGCTTCCGCTCACGATCTCAAAGCCGGTGGCGCTTCCGCCGCCTTCGAGGGGGATCGCATAGTCCAGCGGCGTTCCGAGCTCGCAGCTGATCTCCGGCACGTCGACGGCGAAGGCGCCGGCGCACAGGAGCGTGGCAAAAAGACCAAGCATCAGCAATACAGAAAGCATGCGCCTGATACGGATCTTCATTTCTTCTGTCTCCTTTTTACAAAGGTTCGTGGTTGCGGGGGATTATGTCACCTTACGACACATGATAGCAAATTTTTCGTCTTTTTACAAGAAAGAATGGAAAGTTTTAAGCATTCTTTATAAAAAACAGTCCCGGAGCTTTTCGCTCCGGGACCGATTTGAAACGGATCAATGTTGCCTGCCGACCTTGATCAGCCGGACGATGACCGGACTGAGGATGATGTTGAACAGCAGCTCAAAGAGGAAGTTGCCGCCGACGAGGCCGAAGATCATATATCTGCCGACGTTTTCAAAGCCCATGGCCGCCGCCCATTCGCTGATCGTGGGCAGAAAGAAGACCAGACAGCCGAGCAGGAAAATACCGGTGTTCACGACGGGGCAGACGATCGCGGCGATGAACACGGAGAGGTCCACGCCCTGCTTCTTCCCGTCTTTGGAGGGGATCGCGACCTTTTCGCCTCGTTTGCTCAGGGCTTTGTAGACGAGTCCCGCGCACAGACCGGCAAGCGCGCCCTTGAGCAGGACCACGAGGATCGTCCCGAGCGGGTTGACGACAAGAAACGCCGCCGCGTCCCCGGAGAGGAGCACGACCATGCCGAACACGAAGCCGAGCCAGGCCCCCGCCCAGGCGCCGTACAGAGCGGCCCCGACGACGATCGGGATCAGCACCAGCGAAATGGAGAATGGCCCGAAGCGGACGAAGGCGCCGAGAAGCTGAAGGATGACGACGACGGCCGTCAGCAGAGCCATCCCCGTGAGCGTGCGGGTATTGATTCTCTTCTTTTCCATATTCAATTCCTTTCTGCTGTCGCTCCGGTCGGGCCGGATGCGGCGCAAGTAAAATATAGCGCGTGCGAGGGTGCTTGTCAATTATCTTTTGCAGTCGTTCCGCCGCCGAACAGACGGCGCAGCGCCGCGAGGATCGCGGGCAGGATCAGCGAGAACAAAACGGCGGTGATGACGCCGGCGACGATGCGCAGCGCGAGCGTCGGAAGCGCCGCGGCGTAGGAATACGAATAGACCCAGCTGTCCACATACATGAACAGGGTATTGAGCGCCGTGACAAGCAGCGCGGTCGCGACCGTGATGAACACGGTCTGCCGCAGGCTCATGTCAAAGCCGCGCTTTTTTGCGTATAGCCCGACGAGCAGGCCGCGCAGACCGGCGGGAAGGATCCACAGCAGCGTCGTTGCCGTGAAGCCGTAAGTGATCATCTGGTTGAGAAAGCTGCCGATCAGTCCGACGGCAAGGCCGTCAAGAGGGCCGAGAAGCGCCGCGCCGACCAGGATCGGCAGCGAATCGAGCGTGATCTTCATGCCGGGCAGGCGGATCGAGAACAGGCTCAGCACGACGAACATCGCCGCGAGCATCGCATCGAGGGCGAGACGTTTGGTTTTTGAGATCTTCATGGCAAGCCCCTCTTCAATAGCCCAGCAAGCTGCGGATCGCCGCGGCGCGCGCGGCGTACTCCTTCTCCATTTCGTCGACGCGCGCGTTGAGCGCGGCGGCGTGGTTGCGGCTGTGCATCAGAGCGGTGTTGACCTTTACGTTGACGACGGCGGCGTGGAGCGCGCCCTCGGCGAGCGCCGCGCCGGAGGCGGCGTCGGAAAGGACGAGCAGGCTTCCCATCGAGGCGCAGCCCTCGAGGATCTCGATGACCTCGCAGCAGAGTTCGGCGATCCGCACCGGAGAAGCGGCCGCGCGATGCAGCGCCTCCTCCAGGATCTGCTCGCGCTCGGGCGCATCCTTGGGCAGGGAATAAGCGCGCGCCAGCGGCGCGAAGGCCTCGGCGTCGGCGTCGATCATGCCCAGCAGCTCCTCGCGCGCCTTTTCCGCGCGCTTTCCGAGCTCCTGCAGCGCGTTTTTGTTGTCCGCGTATTTTTTCTTTCCTACGGTCAGCGAGACCACCATCCCGCCGAGCGCGGCCGCAAGCGCGCCGCAGAGCGCGGCGGCGCCGCCGCCCCCGGGCGCGGGCGCGGAAGAGGCCAGCTCCGCACTGAAGCGCGCGAGCGTTTTATCCCGATTGTGCATCGTTTTCGCCCCTTTCAGTAAAGACCGAGTTCATATCGTACGCTTCCGGCCAGATAGATCGAGCCGGTCGCGCAGACCATGCCGTCCGCCCCCGCGCGCTCTTTTGCCGTGAACACGGCGTCGGAGACGCTGCCGCAGACGGCGACTTGTTTCCCGAAGGGCCGTAGCACGTCCGCGAGCTCCTCCGCGGGGAGCGCGCGCTCGCTCTCCGGAGCGGCGCAGACGTATTCGTCCGCCGCGTTGTCGAGGATGGCGGCCATCGAGACCGCGTCCTTGTCGCGCAGCACGCCGAGAAGCAGCACGCGGCGCTTGTCGGGGAAGTAGTGCAGCAGGCTCTCGCGCACGGTCTCGGCGCACTGGGGATTGTGCCCGCCGTCCACAATGAAAGCCGGCTCGTCGCAGCAGAGCTCAAAGCGTCCGGGCCAAGCGGCGGCGTACAGGCCGTGCTCCAGTGCGTCCTGCTCGATCTTCCAGCCCTTGCCGCACAGGATCTTCGCCGCCTCGATCACGACGGCGGCGTTGCGGCGCTGATGCGCGCCGAGCAGGGAGAGCGCATACTGCGCGCCCTTGTAGGAAAAGACCTGCCCCTCGAGACTGTCGAATTCCGAAACGATGGAGGAAAAGTCCGTGACGGCGAGCGGGGAGGAGAGCTCCGCGCAGCGCGCGCGGAACACGTCCAGCACGCTTTCCGCCTGAGCGTAGACCACGCAGGGAACGCCGGCCTTGATGATGCCGGCCTTTTCCGCGGCGATCTTCTCCACCGTGTCGCCGAGGATGCGCGTGTGGTCGAGGCCGATGTTCATAATGACCGAGCACTCCGGGGCCTCGATTGCGTTCGTCGCGTCGAAACGGCCGCCCAGGCCCGTTTCCAACACGACGATCTCGCAGTTCTCCCGCAGGAACCACAGCATGGCCGCGGCGGTGATCAGCTCGAACTCCGTGGGATGCTCGTCCATCTTCTCGGCCTTGTCCCGGACGAGCTCCACACAGCTTGTGAGAGCCTCGTCGGGGATCTGTTCGCCGTTGATCTGCATGCGCTCGGAAAAACGGTAGAGGTACGGAGAGGTATACAGACCCGTGCGGTATCCGGCGGCGCGCAGGACGGAGGCGAGCATGGCCGCGCAGCTGCCCTTGCCGTTCGTACCGGCGATATGGACGAATTTCAGCCCCTTTTGCGGATCGCCGAGCGCGGAGAGCAGAGCGCGGATACGCCGCAGAGACGGCTCCGCCCCGTTCCAGCGCGCTCCGTCCAGATAAGCGAGAGCTTCTTTGTATTCCATTATCTTCCCTCCGCCTGCGCCTCGGCCGCCTCGATAACGTGCTGGCACAGGATCGTGGAGGTCACGGCGCCGATCCCGCCCGGGACGGCGCTGATGCAGCGCACGATCCGCTCGGCGGCCTCGTGATCCACGTCGCCGCAGAGCTTTCCGCGCTTCTCGTCATAGGTCAGACCGATGTCGATCACGATCTGACCGGGGCGCAGATGCTCCTCCGTCAGCGTATTGATGCAGCCCGTGGCGGTCACGACGAGCTCGGCCTCGGACACGATGCGCGCGAGGTCGCGCGTGCGCGTGTGGCAGAGCGTGACGGTCGCGTGCTCGCCCAGCAGCAGCAGCGCCGCGGGACGGCCCGTGACCAGGCTGCGCCCGACGACGACGGCGCGTTTGCCGCAGATCGGCAGATCGTAGTATTTGAGCATCTCGATCACGGCCTGCGCGGTGCAGGGGAAAAAGCCGTGCTCCAGCCCCGCGTAGACGGCGGCCATGGACTGCGAGGAGATGCCGTCCACGTCCTTCTCCGGGGCGATGGCGTCGCTCACGCGGCGCAGGTCCATGCCCTCCGGCAGCGGACGGAAGAAGAGGATGCCGTGCACCGACGCGTCTTTGTTCATCGTGTCGATCACCGAAAGAAGCTCCTCCTGCGAGGCGTCCCCGGGCAGCACGACCTTGCGCACGGCAACGCCCAGCGCGTCGCAGCGCTTCGTCGCGCTGCGCTCGTAGGACAGATCGCCCTCGCGCTCCCCGATGCGGATCATGCCCAGGCAGGGCATCACGCCTCGGTCCGCGAGCGCGCGGATCCTCGGTTTCAAGTTTTCGCTCAGCGCCTCGGCGACCGGTGCGCCCCGCAGGATGTCAGCAGGCATAAGCTTCACCTTCCAGACGGCCGCGAGCGGCCGTGTCAGTTTCAATTCACAATTACATAGTATAACATATACCGCAGGGCATTAGCAAGAAAAAGCGGCATGTCCGCACATGCCGCTTTTTCTTTTCCCTTTACAGTTCTCCGCGCTCTTTCTTCGCCAGATCGTTCGTGTCGATCGAATCGCGGAAGACATAGAAGCGCTGATAGAGAAACTCGGTGACGAAGTTCAGGATCATATTGATCGCCGTGACCAGATAGCCGTTCCAGCCCAGCGTGTCGGCCAGCAGCCGCTCAAGCAGCGTGCTCAGCGGCGTGAAGACCGCGTAATAGCAGGCCACCTTGAACATCGCGATGGGGACGTTGTTGGCGGATTTGAAGGTGAACTTGCGGTTGAGCGTAAAGTTCCACAGCACCGAGAGCACCAGCGCCAGCAGGTAGCTCAGCCAGTTCGTCCAGCCGAGCAGCTCCTTGAACAGGGCAAAGCTGCTCATCTGGATCAGTCCCGCGGAGATCGAGAACAGCAAAAACTTGATCGAGCGGATCAGCTCTTTTTTCTTTTCCGACTTTTCCATTCGTGTTTTCCTCGCCAAATAATAAAGCAGGGGATTTGCCCCTGCTTTATTATATCAAAATTTTGAAGTATGTCAAGCCGCTCACAGCTCGGCGATGACCTCGCATTCGAGCAGCACGTCCTTGGGCAGACGCGCGACCTCGACGCAGGAGCGGGCGGGGAAGGGAGAACTGAAATACTGCGCGTAGATCTCGTTGATCTTGCCGAAGTCGTTCATGTTCTTGATGAACACGGTGGTCTTCACGGCTTTGGAGATGTCGCTGCCCGCCGCGGCGAGGAGCGCGGCGATATTTTTGAAAACCTGGTGCGCCTGGGCCTCCAGCCCTTCGGCCAGCGCGCCCGTCTCGGGGATGATGGGGATCTGGCCCGAGGCGAAAACGAAACCTCCGGCGATCTGAGCCTGGGAATAGGGGCCGATGGCGGCCGGCGCTTTTTCGGTGGAAACTGCTTTCATGGGTGGTCCTCCTTAATTGTCGTATTCTACGTTGTAGCCCTTCTCCTTGAGCGCGGCGATCACGGCCTTGCCGTGTTCCTCTCCGCCGACCTCAAGGGAGACGTGCACTTCCGTTTCGTTGGGATTGAGACCTTCGCTGATCTTGTCATGCTGGATTTGCAGGATGTTGGCGCCGGTCGTGGAGATGACGCCCAGCAGCTGCATGAGGCTGCCCGGCCTGTCGAGCAGCGTGACGGAGAACTTGATGCGGCGGTGGCGGGCGACGAGGCCGCGCTCGATGATGCTCTGAATAAAGCTCACGTCGATGTTGCCGCCGGAGAGCACGCAGACCACGCGCTTGCCCTTCACGTCCAGCGCGCCGCTGAGCACGGCCGCCAGAGGCGTTGCGCCGGCAGGCTCCACGACCTGCTTGCAGCGTTCGAGCAGCAGCAGGATCGCGTCGGCGATCGCGGTGTCGGATACGGTCAGCACGCCGTCGGCATAGCGGCGGATGAGCTCCACCGAGATATCGCCCGGCGCCTTGACGGCGATGCCGTCGGCGATCGTGGAGGCCGTGTCGGTCGTGACGAGCTTTCCTTCGCGGAAGCTGCGCGCGATGGCGTCCGCTCCCTCGGCCTGCACGCCGTAGACCTTGACGCGCGGATTGACCTGCTTGATCGCCGCTGCCACGCCGGCGAGCAGCCCGCCGCCGCCGGCCGGGACGATCACGATATCCACCGAGGGCAGATCGCCCAGGACCTCCAGCCCCAGCGTGCCCTGTCCGGCGATGACCTCCAGGTCGTTGTAGGGATGCAGGAAGGCAGCGCCTTCCTCACGGCAGATCTCGCAGGCGCGCGCGTAAGCGTCGTCGTAGCAGTCGCCCGCGAGCACGACCTTCGCGCCGTAGCCCTCTGTCGCCTGGGCTTTGGCGATCGGCGCGGTCTTGGGCATGACGATGGTCGCGGGGATGCCGAACTTCTTCGCGGCGCAGGCGACGCCCTGCGCGTGATTGCCGGCGGAGGAGGCGACGACGGGACAGCGCTCGCCCCGCTCGATCATCGCGGCGATCTTGTTGGACGCGCCGCGGATCTTGAACGAGCCGGTCTTCTGCCGGTTCTCGCATTTGAGATAGATCTTGCCGCCCGTCATGGCGGAGAAGGTCGAGGAGAGATCAAGCTCGGTATGATGCAGAATGGGACGAAGCCGCTCCTGCGCAACTTCGAAATCCTTCAGTTCGATATCCATAGAGAAACCTCCAAATACGGGATTATCCGAAAAGATTGTACTCCCGCGGCGGGATAAAAGCAACCGAGGGAGAAAAAACCGTCATGCCTCACAAAAGAGGCAGACGGTTTTTATTCATCTTTTCGCTTTTATCGCCACGGGATGATCTCGATCCAGTAGCCGTCCGGATCCTCGATGAAATAGATGCCCATCGAGGGATTCTCAAAGCAGATGCAGCCCATTTTTTCGTGTTTGTCGTGGGCGGCGGCCATATCCTCGGTCATGAAAGCAAGGTGAAATTCCTGCTCGCCGAGATCGTATGGTTCGCTCCGGTCGCGCAGCCAGGTCAGCTCGAGCGTGAAAGCGCTGACGCCGTCGCCGAGGAATTTCAGGATAAAGCTGCCGTCGGCGGCCTTCTTCTCGCGCACGACCTTCAGCCCCAGCGCCTCGTCGTAGAACTTCAGCGAGCGCTCGAGGTCCAGCACGTTGAAATTGAAGTGATTGAAGACATAGGACATATCGGTTGCTCCCTCCGTATT
>JBGUZD010000074.1:0-12299 GCA_045222695.1 Candidatus Limivicinus sp. | reverse complement strand
CTACATGGCCCGGATCGCCTTCATCATGGACCGGATCTTCCGCAAGTTCGGCCTCAGCGGCAAGAGCTTCATCCCCATGCTGGTGGGCACCGGCTGCGGCATCCCCGGCGTCATGGCCTCCCGTACCATCGAGAACGAGCGTGACCGCCGCATGACGGTCATGACCACCACCTTCATCCCCTGCGGCGCCAAGATGCCCATCATCGGCCTGATCGCCGGCGCCATGTTCGGCGGCAGCACCTGGGTCGCCACCTCCGCCTACTTCATCGGCATCGCCGCCATCGTCATCTCCGGCATCATGCTGAAGAAGACCAAGAGATTCGCCGGCGATCCCGCCCCCTTCGTCATGGAGCTGCCCGCCTACCACGTGCCCGCCTGGGGCAACGTGCTGCGCGGCACCTGGGAGCGCGGCTGGTCCTTCATCAAGCGCGCCGGTACTGTTATCGTTATTTCCTCTATCGTTATTTGGTTCCTCACCAGCTTCGGCTCCGTCAACGGTCAGTTCGGCATGGTCGACGACCTCTATGAGGACGACAGTGTCGTCACCGAGGAATATGTCGCCATCGTGGCCGACCGCATGGGCATCCCCGAGGACGAGGTCGAGCCGATGGACGACTCGATCCTGGCCCGCGTGGCGCAGCCCGTCTCCGTTGTGTTCAAGCCCCTGGGCTTCGGCGACTGGAAGCCCACCGCCGCGACCGTGACCGGCCTTGTGGCAAAGGAAGAGGTCGTCGCCAACTTCGGCATCATGTACGCCTATGACGATCAGGAGGGCGAGGAAGAACTTGAAGAAAACGGCGACCAGATCTGGGATCGCGTGGCCGAGGACTTCAACGCCTTCTCCGGCGGACACGGCAAGCTCGCCGCGTTCAGCTTCCTGCTCTTCAACCTCCTCTGTGCGCCCTGCTTCGCGGCCATCGGCGCGATCAAGCGTGAGATGAACAGCCGCAAGTGGACCTGGTTCGCCATCGCCTACCAGTGCTGCTTCGCCTGGGTGATCGCCTTCATCGTCTGGCAGCTCGGCCGTCTCTTCGCGGGCGGCATGAGCGTCGTCGGTCTGGTCCTGGCGCTGGTCATGCTCGCGCTGCTCCTGTGGCAGCTCTTCAAGCCCTACAAGGAAGCGCAGAAGCTCACGGTAAAATAAAACTCTCTCCTCTCTCCCCTCCATTTGGCGGCGCTGCGAGGTTTTACCCCTCTTCCCTCACAGCGTCGCCCCCCTCGTTAAGGAAGTGATCGTATGTTTGCGTGGTTATCCGCCAATCTCATCAATATCGCGCTTGTCGCCGTCATCGTGCTGATCGTCGCTCTGCTGATCCGCGGCATGATCCGCGACAGGAAGGCGGGCAAAAGCCCCTGCGGCGGCAGCTGCGCCTCCTGCGGAGCCTGCGGCGGATGCAGCTCCTGCAGCCAATGCGGCGCGGCGAACGGCGCTTCAAACAACGCTTCCCGGTAAAGCGCGGAGCGGGCTCGATCTGAGGTCACAAGTTCGAGGCATACCCTTTCAGCAAAAACAAAACGGCCATCCCTTTCGGGATGACCGTTTGTTTTTGGTGGGCGATACAAGACTCGAAGTTGCGCGGCTCGTCTGCCGAAACGGCGAAAAGTGTCCCGATCTGTACCGATTTTTGACGATCCGCGCACTTTTTGCTCCCGTTTTCTCCCGCTCCGTCCCCGCCCGTCCCGATCTCTAAAGGCTAAAAATATGAAAAAAATGTTCTACTCTATCGGGGCGGAAGGGGCGGCTGACATGGTTTACATCCGTTCAATTAATCGGGCAGCTTGATGTCTTTCCAGTCGGATACATTGCACTGACCACTTCTGTTACTCCCGATAGCGACAACTCTTCCGTCCGCCTTGAGTCCTACGGTATGAAATTTTCCGGCTGCGACGGCGACAATATTGCTCCAACCGGTTACATTGCATTGACCGTAATTATTCTCTCCTATGGCGACCACACTTCCGTCAGACATAAGTCCTACGGTGTGATCACCTCCGGCAGAAACAGCGACGATATTGCGCCAACTGCTCACATCGCACTGGCCTTGACTATTGCCGTACCTGTTATCACATATGGCAACAATGCGTCCGTCCTCTTTGAGACCGACAAAATGCCAAGCTCCGGGAGAAATCGCGGTAACATTATCCCAAGAGTTTATATCACTTCGTTTTCCGGGAAAGTTCCCTACAGCAACAACGCTTCCGTCCGTCTTTAGCCCCAAGGTGTAAGAGCCTCCAGCGGAAATCGCAATTATGTCGCTCCAATCCCCCACATCGCACCTGCCGCCCCCAGAGTTTCCCACAGCGACGACGCTTCCATCCGCCTTGAGTCCTACGGTATGATATGCTCCGGCAGAGACGGCGACAATATCTCTCCAGCCGCTCACATTGCATTGGCCGTCGTTGTTTTCTCCTGTGGCGACCAGCGTTCCGTCTGTCTTGAGTCCAACAGTATGCCCTCTACCAACAGAGACGGCGATAATATTTCTCCAGCTGTTCACGTCGCATTGGCCGTATTTGTTTTCTCCTGTGGCGACTACGCTTCCATCCGATTTGAGACCTACAGTATGAAATTCTCCCGCGCTGAGCGCCTCACGATGAGTCAGCTTTCCCCATGTTGTTTGGCAGCGAGTCCATGCATCTTTATAATCTTTAGCTTTATAGAATTCCTGTGCCGCAAAATATATTTTTTCTTCAGAAAGGAGTTCTTCAGCCTTAGCGTATTTCGCAGCCAGCACTTTCTCCGGGCTGTCCTTATACTCTCCTAAAGCTATAAAGGCCGCAATCGCTTTGTCATACTGCGCCGTTTCCAGCAGCGCTACCGCCTCGGCGTATGCTTCTTCATTCTTTGCTTCCGCCTTAGCGTATTCCTCTGCTTTTTTTGCTTCCAAAGCTGCGTATTCCTCTGCCTTTTTTTCTTTCTTTGCAGCCTCAACGATTTCTTTGCTGTCCTTATATTCGCCGAGACTTTCGAGAATGTCAATGGCATTAGAATACTGTCCATTCTCGTAAAGGGCGACAGCTTCCTTGTAATTGTTTTCGGGGATTATTCTTGTTTCCAAAACTATCAGAAACGCAATAAAGGCTATAGCTACTGGAATGATAATTGCAAGTGCCAGTCTGTTCTTCTTCGCAGTCGCCTCAGCTTCCAGTATTTTTCTTTCTTTCTCTTCCTGTAGCAGTTCCTCGTACTTTGGTCTGATGTCTCTCTCTCGTTTACTTGAATCTTTGTAGCCGGCTATCTGATTAAATATCTCCATCGCGCTCTTTAAGTCTGATAAAGAGCCGGATTTTTCCAAAGCGCAAGCCTTCTCATAAAGCTCGGAATCCGACGGCGGAAAATGTGCTGAAACGACTCGAGTCAGAAGATCTGCTATTTCGGCGCAGCGTGCAAAGGAAAGGCTCTTTTCGTCGGCTGCCGCACTCAGCATTGACATTTGCATACCGATATCTTTGGCATAAAGAGCGCCTTGTGAATATATAGACGCCCAATTGGACGGAGCAGTATTGTAGCCTGCGATTCCTCCGTTGCTGTCGGTCAATCTGCGAAACGCCGCGTCACGTTTGAAGATCCCGCGCGTTTTTTCGGACATGGTTATGCGAAACAGAAAAATCCTTTGTTCCCCGATTGTTGCCTGGAGAAAGCCTGTACCGGTTTTATTGAGGTGACTTGAGATGCTTTCCTGTGTCTGATGAAAGCCGCCGGTGGTCACCCTGCCCACGGTCGCGCCGGTATACACCAACTGTGATGGGTGATAGGTACTTTTAATCACACCGGATTCTTTAGCTTCAATCGTTGGTGCGCCCTCTATCTTGCACCCGTTATCAACGGTTGTGTAAACACTCTTGTCAGGGCGCAGAAACACGCGCAATACTGTGCCGTTTTCACTGGAAGACTGAGAGTCTGACATCGTTACAAGCAACTCGCCGTCAACAGCCCGCTTGGCCGCAAGCTCCCTGCGTTGCTTTCTTCGCTCTTCCTGCTGCTGTCTCTCCCTTTCCTTCTCTTCGTTGACTTGCATATATGCTTTTTCCGCTTTGGCATAGAAGTCTGTGATTTTACCGTATTTTAATCCCAGATCCGTCGCAATAACCTTGGCTTTCAGGCTCTGCTTTTCATCCTTCATATCGGTATAGCCATTTTGCTGACACTGTTCATAAAACTCGGCCATTTTCAGGGTCTTACTATCCGCCACACGGCTCGCCCCCCCATCAAAGCAATCATATTATTATGTTGGAAAAACGATGTAATCTCAGCGCTTATTGTAGTTTCATTGTATCATCCGAAGACAAAAAACGCAATTTCTTTCTTCTTTTCAGCCTCGTTTTCCCCAGCATTTTCAAGGCTTTGCGGGTTTTCTAAAGGCAAAAAAGAAAAAACGCGAAAACTCGTTGAGTGACTACAAAACAGGTGCAACTATTCGGCGAAAAACAGCGCAAAAACTCCCCATAAATGCAAGAAATCCGATCCTTTCGGTTCGGATTTCTGTGGCGGACGATACAAGACTCGAACCTGCGGGTGCGGGCGCACAGCGCCCGGCGTCCGCAGTCTTATCCGCGCGCTTCGCACGCTCAAATCGGTCACAAGTTCGAGTACGCAAGCTTACGCAAAAAGAACAGCCACCCTGTTGGGTGGCTGTTCTTTTTGGTGGACGATACAAGACTCGAACTTGTGACCTCCCGCACGTCAAGCGGATGCGCTACCAGCTGCGCCAATCGTCCATCGCTTTGTCAGCTTGGTCATTTTACTCTATCCCACTCTGCTTGTCAAGCATTTTTTCATCATATACCGCGTTTTGCGAAGATGCGAGGCTGTATATCGGTGGACATAATTCTTGAAAATGGTGGACATAATTATCGAAATCACCTTATTGCTGCAAAAAATTGTAACCGCTTTGTTCCGAATTATTCTGTTTTTTGGTGATTTTATCTAATTCAGCCCATTTTTCTCTAAAAATAATTCATTTTCATAATAAAAACGGTTGACATAAATTATTTGCTGTGATATTTTTGGTACACAGGATACTATCCTGTGTTTTTTTGCCGGCGGATCCGGCAGTACGGGAAAGGCGGAGCGGCATGAAAAAGCGCTTTGTTTTCATGATCATCCTTGCTCTGTGCGTTCTTCTCACCGCTTGCGGCGAGCAGAAGGCATACGACGAGGCATGCGCTCTTTTTGAAAACGGCCGCTATGCCGAGGCGATCGAAATGTTCAGCGCCCTCGGCCGCTACTCCGATTCCCCCGACCGCGCCAAGATCGCCCGGACCCGTCTGGAGCAGACGAGCGCCTGGCACGACGGGGACAAGGCGGAAAACGAGCGTGCTCTCCGCTACGCCGACGCCTTCACCTTCCTTGAGGCCGGCCGTACGCAGGAGGCCTACGAGGCCTTCGCCTCTCTCGGCGGCTACCGCGACGCGGCGCAGCGCCTGGAGCACTTCACCGTTCTGCGCGGCGTGCTCGTCAGCGAAGAGATCCGTCACATCAGCGGCGATGAGGACGTCCTGCGCGGCAGTGCGAGCTACACCTACGGCGCCGACGGCAAGGCCGTTTCCCGCTCCGGCTTCTGCAAGCTGGACAAATACGGCTGGTTTGAGGATTTCAACTACCACTACAGCTATGACGACGCCGGCCAGCTCTCCCGGATCGACGCGGTGAACGCGACCGGCTCGCTGAGCTTCTCCATCGAATACGCCTACAACGAAAACGGCCGTCCCGTATGGGAGCGCTATGCCGACAGCTACGGCAAGAAGCACGAGTTCGAGCGTATTTACAGCTACGTCGACGCGACCGACAGCTCCGACGGCTTTACCGAGATCGCCGAGAACGAGCTCTTCAACGGCTGCGCCTATCCGCAGGCCACCTGGCAGGAAACTTACTGCGAGTTCGGCGTGGCCTCCGAAAAAGGAAGCGAATACACCATCGTCAACCACTACGGCGCGGACGGCAGACGCAGCGACAGCGTGCAGCTCCTCCCCGACGGCAGCCGTTATGTGACGACCTACGGCTACGGCGACGTGTACGTCTACACGCCCTGAGGAAACGAACCGAATAAAAATCCGCCGGAAGGCTTTTTCGTAAAAGGCTTTCCGGCGGTTTTGTCTGACCTGTTTCGTCCCCTGTCCGCGGAGGCTCACTCCGTGAAGTGGACGTGGTTGTTGATATGGTCCTCGCAGAAGCAGTGGTAACCCGCGCAGCGCGAGCAGTAGCGGAACTGCAGATCGGGGTATTCGGTGTCCGTCCGTCCGCAGACGGCGCATTTGTGGTGATAGAGCTGCTCTCGCTGCTCACGGCGGATACGCGCCGACTCGCGGCGGAAGTTCACCGTCTGCGCGCTCGGGCGCTTCGGGATGCGGCCCAGCAGCTCGCCGCCGCAGAACAGCAGGAAGCCCAGGATCGCCACGACGGGCACGAGGTTGATCGGGAAGGGATTTTTGATGATCGCCAGGGCGAACAGCACAGCGTCGACGTAGGCCAGGTACTTCATCTTGATCGGGATGATCATCATGAACAGCACCTGCACGTCCGGGAAATAGACGGCGAAGGCGAAGAACATCGCAAGATAAATATAGGTCGCCGTCAGCGAGATCGAGTAGCCCAGGAAATGGAGCGCAAAGCCGCTCAGGATCGTCAGCAGCATGTTGACGAGCACGTACACCGTGAACTTGCCGCTGCCCCAGTACTGCTCGAGCGTGCTGCCGATCCAGTAATAGAACAGGATCGAGATAAAGCCGATCCAGGACCGGTCGTAGGGCATGAACATAAAGCTGACGAGGCGCCAGATCTGCCCGTGCAGCACGGCCGCCGCGCTGAAGGACAAATAGGCGTACAGCACGCTGTTGATAAGGCCGATCACCCACGCCGCGCCGGTGCCGACGGCAAGATAGCGCGCAAGCCCCGGGATGCCGAAGTTGGGGTGCTTGTATAAAAACCGGTCTACCAGACGCATCGGGTCTTTCATGCTCAGCCTCCTATGCTTGATGCTTCAATCATACCCTTTTCCCCGTGCAAAGTCTATGTATTTTTTGTAAAAAGGCCAAATTTGGCTTTGCGTTTTATATCTGTTGTGGTATAGTAGTTAGAGATACGCTATATATGGAGATCGTTATGTCCGATACACAGGAACGCGAACTGAAAAACGAAATGATCGAGGGCCGCAACGCCGTCATCGAAGCGCTGCGCGCGGGGCGGGCCATCGACAAGATCTACCTGGCCAAGGGCGACGTGGACAAGACGCTCGGCCATATCGCCTCGAAGGCGCGCGCCGCCGGCGTCGTCGTCGTGGAGTGCGACCGGCGCAAGCTGGACTTTATGAGCGCGACGAAGGCCCATCAGGGCGTGATCGCGCTGTGCGCCGTGCGCGAATACTGCTCGGTGGAGGACATTCTCGCCCTCGCCGCCGAGCGCGGGGAGAAGCCCTTTGTGATCGTCTGCGACGAGATCAGCGACCCGCACAACCTCGGCGCGATCATCCGCAGCGCGGAGTGCGCCGGCGCCCACGGGGTCGTGATCCCCAAGCGGCGCAGCGCGGGCCTGACCACGATCGTGGACAAGGCCTCGGCCGGAGCGGCGGAGCACATGCTGATCGCCCGCGTGCCGAACCTGCCCGCCGCGCTCGACACGCTCAAGAGCCGCGGACTGTGGGTCTACGGCACGGCGGCCGACGGTTCCAGCCCCCTGTGGCAGACCGACTTTACCGGTCCCGTCGCGCTGGTCATCGGCTCGGAGGGCGACGGCATGGGCCGTCTGGTCCGCGAAAGCTGCGACTTTACCGTGAGCCTGCCGATGAAGGGCCGGCTCAATTCCCTCAACGCCTCCGCCGCGGCGGGCATCGTCATGTACGAGGTCCTGCGCCAGCGGTGCGGCGGCAAAGCGTAAAAAACAGAACGACCGTGCCCGACGGGCCGGGATGCAGACAGAGAACGTGCGGATATGGATTACTTGGGACAGGATTATCTGACAAGTGAATACGACAGCATGTCCGTGGATGCGATCCTGGCGGAGTTCAAGGCCCAGTCGGCCGCCGAGACCGCCTCGGCGCCGCCGCGCCCGTCGGCAGGAAAAAGACCCGCTCAGGCAAAGAAATCGAGAGGAGAGCATCTTTCCATGCCTTCAAAGCACCGGAACAAGCCTGAAAAGCAGCGCAGAGGCGCGCCGAAGAAAGAGCGCGCCGCGCGCGAGGCTTTTACATATACCGAAGAAGAGATCGTCTCCGCGGAGGAGAGCGCAGCTCTCGCCGTCCCCGCGGCCCCTATCCCGGAAAAGCCCGCTCCGGCCCATGCCGAACCGGTCCCTGAAAAGCCCGCGGCGCGCCGCGCGGAGCCGGCTTTCGAAGCGCCCGTGAGCGTCTTTGCCTCTCCGGCCCCGGAAAAGCCGTCTCCCGCCCCCGCAGCGCCGCGGCATGAGCCCTACCGTCCCTCTGTCTACACCGCCGAGCCTGCGCGCAAAAGCGCGCGTCCGAGCGACGAGGAAGTACGCGAATTTCTCGACGCCTTCAAGCGCGGCGATTTCCTCAACCTGGCCGAGCAGGAGGTCAGCAATCCTCCCGTGCAGCCGGACGAGCGCTTCTACATGGGCGGCGCGCGCACGAGCACGATCCAGTACGACGGAAAAGAAGTGGACATGAGCGCCGACGAGAACTACCGCGCGCCTCAGTCCGCCGAGAGCGTTTACAGCTACGCGCGCGAAGAAGACGGCGAGCCCGAACAGCCCGACCGGCCCTCCGGCCCGCTCGGCGCGCTTGGTGCCAGGGTCTCCGGCGTGATCCGTCCGCCGAAGCGCGCCCGCTCCGACAGACGCGCCGGGCGCGGGGAAACGCGCGCGGAGCCGCCCGCCGCGGAGAGCGTCGGCTTTGAGACGCTCGAACGCGCCGAGGAGAAGATCCGGGACGAGGAGCGCTTCGAGTCCGCCTTCAGCGACTATCAGGAGGGCGACTACGCCGTCAAGCGCGAATTCGAGACGGCGCCCCCGCCCGATTACGACGAGCTCTTCGACGAGGTCGCCAACCCCGGCAGCTTCCGCGAGTTCGTGTTCGCCCGTCTCACCGCGCTGCTCTACGGCCTGCGCCGCAACGGAGCCGGCGCGCGCACGATGACGGTCGACGACGAGGACCTGGGCAGCGAGCTCAGCTGCGCCAAAGCCTCGAAGTACTACGGAAGCTATATCCGTTCGATGCGGCTGCGGCTGCGGATCAGCGGGATCCTGCTGTTCGTGATGTTCTGGATCTCGATCGGTCTGCCCGTCCCGGGCATGCTCAAGACCACCGTCGTCTCCAACGCGGTGTGTCTGGGGCTGCAGCTGGGCATCCTGCTGCTGTGCCTCGACGTCGTGACGACGGGCGTGATGAACGCCTTCCGCGGCAAGATCGGCGCCGACAGCATGGCCGTATTCGCCTGCCTGCTGACCTCGATCGACGCGCTTCTGACCGCGAAGACCGACTTCGTGACGCCGCATCTGGCGCTGTGCCTGATCTCCTCGCTCTCGCTCGCGGGCGAGATGTTCGCCGCCGTGCTGCACGCGCGGGCGATACGCAAGGCGCTGCGCGTCCCTGCCATCGGCAAGCGCTGCTTCGCCGTGACCGGCGAGACCGACACCAAGACGGGCGACATCACGATCCTCAAGTCCGTGCGTCCCTCCTTCGGCTTTGTGCGCCGCAGCGAGCAGTCCTCCCCCGACGAGGACCTCTTCCGCAAGATCTCTCTTCCGCTGCTGATCCTCGCGTTTGTCTTCTCGCTCCTGATCGCGTTCGTGAAGAAGGATCTCGCGGACTTCGCCTACATATTCTCGGTCGTCTTCTGCCCCGCCGTGCCCTTTGCGGCGATGTGCTGCTATTCCCTGCCCTTCTTCCTCGGCTCGATGCGCATCTTCCCCTCCGGCGCGGCGATCGCCGGCTGGTCGGGCATGAGCGACATCGGCCAGAGCAAGAACCTCATCGTCACCGACCGCGACCTCTTCCCCGAGGGGACGGTCGAGATCGGTACGATCCGCGTCTTCGCCGACGAGGATCCCACGCGCATCATCTCCTACGCCGGCAGCATGATGGCCGCCGCGGGCAGCTGCTCTGCGCCCGCCTTCGGCTCTTTGATGGAGCGCAACGGCTGCCGCACGCGCAGCATCGAGAACTTCGAGTACCTCGCCGGCGGCGGGATGAAGGGCGTCATCGACAGCCGCATGATCCTGTGCGGCAGCACGGACCTGATGCGTCTGATGAACGTGCGCATCCCCTTCCGTCTGGTGGACAAGACCTCCGTGCTGCTCGCCGTGGACGGCGTCCTCTGCGGGATCTTCAACATGAAATACACCGCCAAGCCCCAGGTGCGCGAGGCGCTGATCGATCTGATGCGCTCGAACCGCCACCCGGTCTTCGCGATCCGCGATTTCAACGTCACGCCCGAGATGCTGCACGTCGCCTTCGACGTGGCCACCGACGGCTATGACTTTCCGCCCTATATCGACCGCTTCGACATGTCCTCCGCCGAGCCCGGCGAGGACAGCCAGATCGCCGCGATCATTTGCCGCGAGGGGCTCGGCCCGCTCGTCCACACCGCCGACACGGCGCGCAGCATTTACAGCGCCACGCGCATCAACACCGTCCTCGCGGTCTTCAGCGCGGTCTTCGGTCTTTTCTTCGCCGCGCTGCGCCTGCTCGGCGCGGGCAGCGTTTCGATCGGCCTTCTGCTTGCGGTCATGCTCTTTTTCGCGCTGGTCACGGGCGCGGTCAGCTTCTTCACGCGTCTGTGAAAAAGCGCCGCTCTTCGGCCAATTTCCTGTTGCCAAAGGAAAACGGATAGTGTATAATTAAAATGTTGAGATCGTTTTATCCAAACACTTTTGAAGATATCTGACAGAGAGGACAATCACCTATGGAAACCAAAAACATCCGCAATATCTGCCTGATCGGCCACGGCAACTCCGGCAAGACCAGCCTGGCGGAGAGCATGCTCTACGTCACCGGCGCGATCGACCGCATGGGCAAGGTCAGCGACGGCAACACCGTCTGCGACTACGACGCCGAAGAGACCGCCCGCCAGATCACCATCTCCACCGCCGTCGCTCCCGTGAACTTCGGCGGCTGCAAGATCAACGTGCTTGACTGCCCCGGCTACTTCGACTTCGTCGGCGACGTGCTCTGCGCGCTGCGCGCTGTCGAGGCCGGCGTGATCGTCCTCTCCGCCAAGGACACGGCGGAAACGGTCGGCGTCGGTGCCCAGCGCAGCTGGAAATATCTCAGAAAGGCCGAGCTGCCCGTCATGTTCTGCGTCTCCAAGTGCAACGAGGAGCACGGCGACTACTTCAAGGCTCTCGAGACCCTTAAGGGCAAGTACGGCAGCATCGTCTGCCCCGTCACCATCCCCACCTCCGACGGCAAGGGCGTCATCGACCTGGTGCACAACGTGGCCTACGTCACCAACGGCGCCAAGTTTGAGAAGACCGCCGTCCCCGCCTCCGACGCCGGCCATGTCGAGGACATGCGCGCCGAGCTGATGGAGGCCGCCGCCGGCGCCACCGAGGAGCTGATGGAGAAGTTCTTCGAGAACATGGAGCTCGAAGAGGCCGACATCATCGAAGGCCTGAAGGTCGGCGTCAAGGAGCGCGCGGTCGTTCCCGTGTTTGCCACCGACGCGATGAGCAACGTCGGCACCGCCGCCATGCTCCAGGGCATCGCGGACTACTGCCCCGCCCCCGAAGAGAAGGCCGGCCCCACGCTGGGCTTCGTGTTCAAGACCATTTCCGACAAGTTCGGCAAGTACAGCTTCATCAAGGTCCTCGCCGGCAGCGTCTCTGCGGGCATGAGCCTGCGCAACTGCCGCGCCTCCAGCACCGATAAGCTCGGCCGTCTCTACACCATGTGCGGCAAGAAGTCGACCGAGGTCGACGGCGCCTGCTGCGGCGACATCGTGGCCGTCGGCAAGATGGACTGGAAGACCGGCGACGTGGTCGTCGACTCCCGCGAGGACGTCGAGCTGCCCGCCATCGAGCTGCCCGAGCCGATGTACTCCATGGCCATCGCGCCCAAGACCAAGGGTCAGGACGACAAGGTCGCGGCCGGTCTCGCCAAGCTGGGTGAAGAGGATATCTCCTTCACGCTCGTCAACAACGCCGAGACCCACCAGATGGTCATCTCCGGCGAGGGCGATATCCAGATCGGCGTGCTCTGCTCCAAGCTCAAGAACCTCTACAACGTCGACACCGAGCTTCTCCCCGCGCGCGTCGCGTACCGCGAGAAGATCAAGTCCAAGGTCGAGGCCCACGGCCGCCACAAGAAGCAGTCCGGCGGCAGCGGCCAGTTCGGCGACGTGTGGAT
>JBGUZD010000073.1:0-25947 GCA_045222695.1 Candidatus Limivicinus sp. | reverse complement strand
CAGACACCATCCGTTCATATAGTGCTCGAGCCGCCTGTCGCTGCAGCGCAGCGAGAAGCGCTCTCTTTTCTTTTCCTGCTCCGCGAGCGCGGCGGCAAGCGCCGCCCGCGCCGCCTTCTCCCCGAGAAGCGCGCGCAGCGTCTCCTCTTCGCATACGCCGCAGACCAGACGCTCGCGCTTTCCCGCCGTGAAGCACAGCAGCATGCCCGCCTCCGCCCAGTCGCAGCGGCAGCGCGCGGGGGCGCTCGCCGCCGCGAAAAAGCGCAGGTCCGAAAAAAAGCTCTCCGGATTCTCCGCGCGGAAAACGCCGTCGGAAAACGCGCAGCGCACGGCCGCGCCGTTCTGCGCTCCGATCACGGTCCCCAGCCGCCAGCAGATCGTCAGGCCCTCCGCGCCGTCGAGCAGCAGCACGCGCGCGCCGCTTTGCGGATCGAGAAAGCCGGTGAGCGTCAGCTTTTGTCCGCCGATCTCCTTTTCCCAGCGCGCGCAGGCGGGGCTGTAGCTGACGCGGCAGGCGGCGCCGTCCTCCGCGGCGAAGAGCGAGACGCGCCCGCGCGGCGTCTCGGCCCAAAGCTGTTCGCTTCCCGCCGTGCTCTCGGGCAGCGGCGGCGGCGGGTTGATACGCCCTTCCCGGGCGTTTTTCGCCCACATCCAGCCGCTGCCGCACTCGCTGACAAGCCATCCGAAGGAGCGCGCGCTGAAGATCGCCTGCCAAGGCTTCGGCGGCAGTACGCCGGGCAGCGAGAAGGAAAAGCCTCCCGTTCCGTCAAATACATACGCGATCTCGTCCGCGCCGCTTCTGCGTCCTTCTTCGAGCGCGGGCAGCGCCTCGCGCGCGGGTCTTTCTTTTCCGACGATCACGGCCGCGCGGGAAGCGAAGATCTCCTCCGCCTCCTTCGGGACGATGTGCACCCCGCCGGGCGCGCCCGAGAGCGCTTCCAGCCCGTGGCGGGCGAGCGTTTTTTCGATCCTCTCGCGGCTGCGGCCGGGGTACTCGCCCTCCTCGCCGCTGACGAAGACAAGCTCCGCGCCGACGTTTACGCTGCGCAGCAGGCAGAACTGCCCGATCAGTTCCTCTTCCTCCCGCGCGCCGGCGGCGCAGAGCAGGATCGGAAAATCGCCCGAAACGCCGTATTGCCAGAGCGCGGACTTCGGCGCGGCCTCCCGCGGAGAAAAAGCGCGGATCGCCGCGGCGAGCTCTGCCGCGCCTGCGGCGGAGGCGTCCTTCAGGCCCAGCAGCGCGGCGGCCGCGGAAACGAAGCGGCCGCGCTCCGCGCCGCCGAGCAGTCTTTTCGCGCCTTCGACAGCCTCGTCGGCGTCCGGGGAAACGCACAGCGCGAAGCGCAGCGGCTCCTCCCCGCACAAAAGCGGGGCGCAGAGGCTGAGCGCGGGACGCAGCAGCGTGCCGCCGGCGCCTTCTCTCTCCGCGCGCATGACGGCGCGGCGGCTGCAGGCGGCGGCGAGATAGAGATCCTCCCCGCCGCGGCGCGCGATGCGCCGCAGGAGCAGGACGCCGTCCCTCTCCTCCGCGGTGACGCCGAGCCGGGCGAAGGCCGGGTGGTCCAGCGCCTCTCCGAGCGGGGCGAGCAGCGGGACCGTTTCCAGCACGGCCTCGCACTCGCCCGGCGTTTCGGAAAAGGCCAGCTCGTAGAGCACGCCGCTCTCCTCGTTTCCGACGGAAACGCTCAGCATGCCGCGCAGGCCCGCCGCGTCGTATCCATAGCGGCAGCAGTCCGTACTCATCTCCCAGCGCGTGCAGACCGAGGGCATCAGCCGGATCCGCTTTTCTCCGCAGCGGAGAGACAGTTCGGTGCCGCCCAGAGCTGCGTCGCTGATCGCGAGCCCGCCCAGCGCCGCGCCCTTTTCTCCCATTTCGTCGAGCGAAAGCGTGAGATCTCCGTTTGACAGCAGGCAGAAGCCTCTCTCCCCCGGTCCTCCCCGCCGCGGCTCCCCGCGGCGGACGCGCCGCGGCGGGAGCTCTTCCCGGCTGCGGGAACGGCGCAGCACCGCGCCGCCCTCGTCCATCCGCTCGCAGAGCAGGGGCCGAAAGGCCGCCATGCGCGCATCGGCAAAAAAGCGCCGCGCGATGCTGTTCGCGCACAGCGCGTCGGCGGCGGCGCACAGGCTCATGGCCGCGTGGTGCGCCATCGTGGTCATCACACGCGCGCCCTCTTCTCCGCCGCGCGCGGGCGTGAAGTCGATCGCCTCGTAAAAGCCGTAGGGCCCGCGCATCCCCAGACGCTCGAGACGCCGGAGATTTTTGACCGCGCCGCGCGGGTCGAGCGCGAGCGCGAGGAAGCTGCTGTATGGCGAGACGACCGTTTCGCCGTCCATGCCGCGGCGGAGCGCCAGCGCGCCGACGCCGTGGGCTTTGTAGCGATAGCGCCCGGACGCGTCGAGCGAGAAAAAGGCGCTTTCGGAGATGCCCCAGGGCCGTCCGGGCTGGACGCGGCGTTTCTGCGCGTACAGGCAGAAGCGGCAGCTCTCGTCGAGAAGGCTCCCCCGCTCGAGCGGCAGGAACAGCGTCGGCATGAGATATTCGAACATCGTGCCCGTCCAGCTCGCCAGGCCGCAATAGCCGTCCTGCCGCAGCCGGGCGCGGGAGAGCGCGCGCCAGTGGCGGCGCGGCGCCTCGCCCCGCGCGACGGCGAGATAGCTCGTGAGCATGGCCTCGCTCGCCAGCAGATCGTACCAGCCGCCCGCGGCGCGTTCGCGCCGCACGTCCCAGCAGATCACGAACAGATCGCGCGCTTTATCGTAAAGAAAGGAAAAATCCGCCTCCTCCGCCAGACTGCGCAGACGGGAGGCAAGCTCCTCTTCCCCCGCCTCCGCGGCGAAGGCCGCCGCGACGAGCAGCGCGGCGCAGCAATTGCCGCTGTCCACGGTGGAAATAAAGGGCGGGGAGAGCGCTTCGAGCGTGCGGGTGTCGTACCAGTTGCAGAAATGCCCGCGGCAGCGCGGCAGCTTCTCCGCGGTCGCCGCGAGGCGGCCGAGGAAGGCGATCGCCTCGTCGCTGCCGATCACGCCGAGGTCGCAGGCCGCGACGGCCGCCGTCATCGCAAGGCCGAGGTTCGTGGGCGAAACGGTATGCGCCGCGCCGCGCGCCGGACGGCTTTGAACGTTGTCCGGCGGCAGATCGTTGTCCTCCCCGGTGCAGAAAGAGGAAAAGTATTTCCATGTGTCCGCGGCCGCGGCGCGCAGATAGGCCGCGTCCGGCGCGGCAAGCGTTTTCTCCGCCGCGGCGCTCAGGCCGAGCGCCCAGGCCGTGAGCGGCGAGAGCAGCCACATCAGGCCGGCCGCGCGGCCGATCACCGCCCTTGAAAAGAGCAGCAGCGCAAGGCCCAGGGGCAGCACGGGCAGCATCACGCGGGCGTAATCGCTCGGGGCGCCGCGGGGCGCCTCCCCCTGCGCGGCGGTCTCCCATTCGAGCAGTCGTCTGTGCGACACGGCCATGCGCCAAAGCGCCGCTGCCGCCGCGCTCAGACAGGTCCAGGCCTCCCAGGGCAGCAGCCAGAGGCGCATGAAGTTCTGCACGATCGCGCCGCCGAGCCCGAAGAGGACCCGTGTTCGACGGCGCGTCCGCGGACGGCGGCGCAGCGCTTCGCCGAGCGCCGCGATCAGATCCGAGAGCAGACACAACGCCGCCGCGGCTGCCGCGGCCCCCGCCCGCGCGGGGAAAAAGAAGCCCGCCAGCAGCGCCGCGAGCGTCGCGGCGGGCACGGCGCTGCGGCGCAGCTTGCCCCAGAAACGCGCGCGCTCGATCGCGGGCAGCTCCCGGGCGAAGAGAAAGCGAAGGTTTTGCCAGTCGCCGCGCACCCAGCGGTGCAGGCGGCGGAAGTAGGCCTCCGGCGCGGCGGGAAAGGCATCGAAGAACTCCTCGTCGCCCATGAACGCGCCGCGCAGATAGGCTCCCTCCGGCGCGTCGTGCGAAAGGATCCCTTTCCCCTCGAAGCGTTCGGCCGTGCATCTGAGCAGCGCCTCCGGCTCGATCAGGCCCTTGCCGGTGAAGCCGCCCGCGTCGAAGGCGTCCATCATCAGCTCGCCGCACAGCGCGCCGTAGGGATCGCTGCCGCCGCCGCCGGAGAAGAGGATCGCAAAATCCGTGGCCGTCGCGCTTGCGAGCGTCATGCTCACGCGCGGCTGGATCACGGCGTGGCCGCGCACGACCGCCCCGCGCTGCGGATCGATCACCGGACGGTTCAGCGGATGGAGCGCCGCGCCGATGAGCTCTTCGACGGAGCCGGGATAGGTCTCGGTGTCGCTGTCCACGGTCAGAATAAAACGCGGCTCCTTGATCGCGGACGCGTCGCCCTCGGCGCGCAGCTCGCTCTCCTCCCCCCGAAGCAGGCGCGCGAGCGCGCAGAGCGCGCCGCGCTTGCGCTCACGGCCGCACCAGCGCTCGCCGTCGAAGCTGCGCGGGCGGGTGAAAAGGCAAAAGCCGCCGCCGTATTTTTCATTCAGGACGCGGATCTCTTTTTCGGCCGCGGAAAGCGCCTCCGCGTCCGCTTCGCACGTCTCCGCCTCCGCCGCGGGCAGATCCGCGAGCAGGCCGAAAGCGAGGGCGCCGCGTGTGCGCGCCCCGCCGCAGGCAAAGTACAGCTCCTCGAGCCGCCGTACGGTCTTTGCGGCGCTCTCCCCGCCCGTGAGCAGCGCGGAGATCACGCAGACGGTCCTGCCCTCCGGCGGGATCCCGCTGCGCAGGTCCATGCGCGGCAGCCGCCGCGGCCGGACGACGCGCGAGAGCAGAAGATCAATCAGACGCGACGTCGCTTCCGAGAGCGGCAGGAGCAGCAGAGCCGCCGCCCAAAGTCCCCAGCGGAAACCGACAAGCAGCGTGAGCGCCGCCGCGAGAGAGAACTTTACGGCCAGATAATACTCGCCGCGAGGCGTCCGCTCGGCATCGAAGAGGATAAGGCCGATATGTTTCCCCTCGCCGCGGGCGCGCTCGAGCAGCTTCCGCGCCAGCGTCGGCGCGTCTTCTCCCTCCTCCCCGGCCATTTTTTCAAGCCGTCGGAGATAGTCCCGCTTCGTCAGTGTGTCCATGCGCGGGTACTCCCCCGTCGGGTCGAGCGCGAGGATCATCCCGGGGATGTTCACGCGCTCGCAGAGCGCGTCGAGATCCATCTGCGGCAGCTGCCGCAGCGCCGCGAAGAGCGCGGAGAGGATGGACGCGCAGCCCTCTTTGTCCCCCTCCGGGCGCTCCATCGCGCGGCAGACCTCCGCGAGTGCGGAGATCACGGCGCAGCGCGCGAAAGCGCCGAGCATTTCCAGCTCGCTCTGCCGCAGGGGGCAGACGCTCTGGAAGCCGTCGAGGAAGCACTGCAGTCTCTCCTCCGTCAGCTTTCCCCCGCCCGCGCGCAGCAGCGCGCGGCAGAGCGCGAAGCAGAGGCTCTCCCCGCCCGCGGCGCGCAGCGCCCCGCGGCCGCGCAGTTCGGCTTCGGCGCTCTGCGCCTCGCGCAGGGCGAGATAGTGGTTGTCGAGTATCCATTCCTCCGCGGCGGAGAGCGTCTCCCCGCGCTCCTCCTTGGCCTGCAGAGCGCTGTGGAAACGCCGCAGCGTCCGCAGCTCCGCGCGCAGGCGAAGCCGTTCGGCGCGCGCGGGGCACGTGCCGTCGACGGAAAAAAGCCGCGCCGTCGAAGCGGCGTAGGCATAGAGCTTGCCCGCGTCGATATTCAGTCCGGAAGAAACGATGTCCATAGCTCTCCCTCAGAAAGAAAAAATTGGATAATGGATAGTTTCTCCCGTCCCCTTTCTCTTATTCATGCCGCGCAGGCCTCTCTGACAAGAAAAAGTCCTTGACAGACACGGTCCTCTCTGCTATAATCCATACGCTGTAAAGTCGATAAGCTTGACAGGGAGGTGCGGCGGTATGGCGGAAGACAGAGTGATGCAAAGCCTGCTGCTGGACTTTTACGGAGAGCTTTTGACGGACAAGCAGCGTGAATGCTGCGAGCTCCACTTCAACGAGGATCTCTCGCTCGCCGAGATCGCCGAGCAATGCGGCGTCTCCCGGCAGGGCGTGTGGGACAACATTCGCCGCGGCACGGCCGCGCTGGAGCAGATCGAGGAAAAGACCGGGCTGATCCGCCGCTTTGCCGAGACGCAGAAGGGTCTCGACGAGCTGGAAGGAACCGTCGGAGAGCTGCTGGAGCTTCCGCTGGAGGCGGAAAGCCGCGCGCTGGCGGAAAAGCTTCGCCGCCGGATCCGCGATCTGCGCACGAGAGGATAGACCATGGCTTTTGAGAGCTTATCCGAAAAACTGAATGCGGCTTTCAAGCGCCTGCGCGGCAAAGGCAGACTGACTCCCGCCGACGTGCGCGAGGCGATGCGCGAGGTGCGCATGGCCCTGCTGGAGGCGGACGTCAGCTACAAGGTCGTCAAGGACTTTACCAAGGCCGTGACCGAACGCGCCAGCGGCGCAGACGTGCTCGAGTCCCTCTCCCCGGCGCAGATGGTCGTCAAGATCGTCAACGAGGAGCTCTGCACCCTCATGGGCGGAGCGAACCAGAAGCTGAACATCTCCTCGAAATCGCCGAGCGTCGTGATGCTCGTCGGCCTGCAGGGCGCGGGCAAGACCACGAACGGGGCCAAGCTCGCCGCCTATATGCGCAAGCAGGGAAAACGTCCGCTGCTGGCCGCCTGCGACATCTACCGTCCCGCCGCCATCACGCAGCTGGAGACCGTCGGCAGACAGCTGGACATCCCCGTGTTCCAGATGGGGCAGACCGATCCCGTGGACATCGCCAAAGCCGCGATCGAGCACGCGAAGAAGCACGGCAACGACCTGGTCTTTCTTGACACGGCCGGCCGCCTGCACATCGACGAGGAGCTCATGGACGAGCTGCGGCGCATCCGCGACGCGGTCGAGCCGGCGGAGATCCTGCTGGTCGTCGACGCGATGACCGGCCAGGACGCGGTCAACGCCGCGAGCGCCTTCGACGAGGCCCTGGGCGTGACGGGCGTGATGCTCACCAAGCTCGACGGCGACGCCAGAGGCGGCGCCGCGCTGTCGATCCGGGCCGCGACGGGCAAGCCGATCAAGTTCATCGGCGTGGGTGAGAAGCTCGACATGATCGAGCCCTTCCACCCCGACCGCATGGCCTCGCGCATCCTCGGCATGGGCGACGTGCTGACGCTCATCGAAAAGGCCGAGCAGAGCTTCGACGAGAAAAAGGCGCTCGAGGCCGCCGAGAGGCTCAAGGCCAACCGCTTCACGCTGACCGATTATCTCGAGCAGATGGGGCAGCTGAAAAACATGGGCGATCTCGAGAGCATCGCTTCGATGATCCCGGGGATGAACGCCGGCGCGCTCAAGGGCGCGAAGTTCGACGACCGGCTGATGGCGCGGCAGGAGGCGATCATCCTTTCGATGACGCCCGCCGAGCGCGAAAACCCCGCGCTGCTCAACTCCAGCCGCAAAAAACGCGTGGCGGCCGGCTCCGGCGTGCAGGTCGTGGACGTCAACCGCCTTCTGAAGCAGTACGAGTCCATGCAGCAGATGATGAAGCAGTTTTCCGGCAAGAACATAAAGAAGATGCAGAAAAAGCTCGGAAAGATGGGCGGCATGGGCGGCTTCCCCGGCATGGGAGGGCTCGGCGGCTTCGGCTTCTAAACCGATCCAAAGCCCAGCAAAGCGGGTTTGGATCGGAGAGGAAGAAGGAAAGAGCGGATGTGCAGTTTTCATGGCTTCGAAAAGAAGGCCATGGAAACGGAACGGAGCGAGTTTCTTCTGACGAGGGCGGCTTCCCCGGCATGGGAGGGCTCGGCGGCTTCGGCTTCTGAAAACAGGTTTACACCGCGCCGCGTGCGCTTTGTAAAAATATCAAGACTAAAAAAATGCAGAAAATGTATGGAGGTGAATATACATGGTCAAAATCAGACTTCGCAGAATGGGCGCCAAGAAGGCTCCTTACTACCGTGTCGTCGTCGCCGATTCCCGTTCCCCGCGTGACGGACGCTTCATCGAAGAGCTGGGCGTCTACGATCCGATGGCGGAGGGCAGCAAGCTCAACCTCGACGTCGAGCGCGTGAAGTACTGGATCTCCCAGGGCGCGCAGCCCACCGATACCGTTCGCGGCCTTCTTAAAAAGATCGAAGCGTAATAGGAGCGATCAATCGTGAAAGAACTACTGACCTATCTTGTGCAGAGCCTTGTCGATCATCCCGACGAGGTCTCTGTGACCGAGCGCAAAGCCGACGGCGAGACCATCTTTGAGGTCCGCGTCGCCGACGGCGATATGGGCAAGGTCATCGGCCGTCAGGGGCGGATCGTCAAGCAGATCCGCGTTCTGATGCGCGCGGTCGCCCAGCGGAAGGGCAAAAAGGTCTCCGTGGAGATCATGGACTGATCCTCCCGCGCGGAGATCAAAAAACACCGGTACCTGAACGGTACCGGTGTTTTTATCGGAATATGAAAACAGCGTCCGGAGATCCGGACGCTGTTTTTTTGATGGGATCAGTCCTGAGGAACGAGGAGGTTCTTCTGCGTCTCCTTGTCGAAGAAGTGCATGACCTTGCCCTCGAAGCTGATGTACAGCTCCTTGCCGCGGACGAGCGAGGCGCGGTCCTCCGGCGTGAGGTCGATGGTCGGGATGCGGACGATCAGGCGCGTGCCGTCCTCGGTGAAGACGTGGAGGTGCAGCTCGCTGCCCATCATTTCGTTGACCTCGAGCGTGCAGCGGATCGCGTTCTCCTTGGTCTTGGAGAGCACGATATGCTCCGGACGGACGCCCAGCAGGATCTCGCCGCTCTCGGCGCTGGCCTTGGCGAGCATCTCGCCCTTTTCGCCGTCGACCACGATCTTCGAGCCGAAGGGCGTGACGTAGTACTTGCCGTCTTCCTTGACGAGCTCGGTGGACATGATGTTCATCTTCGGCGCGCCGATGAATTCGGCCACGAAGAGGTTCTTCGGCATCTCGAAGACCTCGGTCGGGGTGCCGACCTGCATGATGTAGCCGTCCTTCATGATGACGATGCGGTCGCCGAGGGTCATAGCCTCGGTCTGGTCGTGCGTGACGTAGATGAAGGTGGTGTCGAGCTTCTGGCGCAGGAGGATGATCTCGGCGCGCATCTGGTTGCGCAGCTTGGCGTCGAGGTTGGACAGAGGCTCGTCCATCAGGAAGACCTTGGAATCGCGGACCATGGCGCGACCGATGGCCACACGCTGGCGCTGGCCGCCGGACAGAGCGCGGGGCTTGCGCAGCAGGTAGTCCGTGATGCCCAGGATCTCGGCCGCGTTGGTGACCTTCTCGTAGATCACGTCCTCCGGCACCTTCTGCAGGCGCAGGGAGAAGGCGATGTTGTCGTACACGGTCATGTGCGGGTACAGGGCGTAGTTCTGGAAGACCATGGCGATGCCGCGATCCTTCGGCTGGAGGTCGTTGACGACCACGCCGTCGATCTCGACGGTGCCGTCGGAGATGTCCTCAAGGCCGGCGACCATACGCAGGGTCGTGGATTTGCCGCAGCCGGAGGGGCCGACGAAGACCACGAATTCCTTGTCCTTGATGTCGAGGTCGAAATCGTGCACGGCGACGACCTTGTTGTCATATACTTTCTTGACTTTCGTCAGTTTCACACTTGCCATACTGAATTCTCCTTTTCACATCGTGGCCTTATCAGCCCTTGACGGCGCCGCCGGTGACGCCCTCGACGTAGTACTTCTGCAGGAACATAAAGAGGAGGGCGACGGGAAGCGCGACGACCACGCCGCCGGCGCAGAAGAGCGTGTAGTTGTTGAAGGTCATCGTATCCGTCGCGAGCCAGGACTGCAGGCCGACCGCGACGTTCATGCCCAGAGGCTTGAGCTGGGAGACGTAGCGCGCGAACACGAAGTCGCCCCAGGGGCCCATGAAGCCGGTCAGGATCGTGTAGATGACGATCGGCTTGGACAGAGGCAGGATGATCTTCGTGAGCACCTGCGCTCTCGTCGCGCCGTCGATGCGGGCCGCCTCGTCAAGGGATTTCGAGATCGTGTCGAAGAAGCCCTTGGACACGTAGTAGCCCATGCCGGAGGAGGCCACATACACCAGGATCAGGCCGGGCAGCGAGTTGTTGCCGGTGAGACCCAGGTCGTCGAGCACGCGGTAAAGGATGATCATCGCGAGCATGCCGGGGAACATGCCCAGGATCAGCATGAAGCGCATCAGCCCCGCGCGCGCCCGAAAGCGGAAACGCGAGAGCGTGTAGCTCATGCACAGGACGATGATGGTCTGCAGCGCGGCCACGACCAGCGCGATGATGAAGGTGTTGAGATACCAGCGCGGGAAGTTGGTCTGCCAGAGCCGGACGTAGTTGTCAAAGCCCCACTGCTGCGGGATGACGTAGCCGACCTGCCAGGTGGACTCGCAGCGGAAGGACTGCAGCACGATGCAGACGAAGGGGATGAGCCAGATGACGCTCATGATGATGAGCAGGATGTAGATGATGGTGTTCGAGAGGGCGCGGCTTGCGCGCAGACCCATGTGACGTTTTTCAATCGTATCGTTCATCACTGGAAATCCTCCTCATTCTTGACCGAGGGCAGCAGGCCGTAGACGATCAGCGTGATCACCGAGACGACGACGAAGACCATGATGCCGACGACGGAGGCCAGGTAGTACTTGGTGTCGCTGCCGGTGGTGATCTTGAACAGCCAGGTGATCAGCAGGTCCGTGTAGCCCACGCTGCCCGCCGCGCCGGATGCGGCAATGTTCGTAGGCTTGCCGCCCGTCAGCAGGTAGATGACGTTGAAGTTGTTCATGTTGCCCGTAAAGCTGGTGAGCAGATACGGACCGGTGATGAAGAGCATATAGGGCAGCGTGATCTTGGAGAACTGCTGCCAGGCGTTGGCGCCGTCGATCCTGGTGGACTCGTAGAGGTCCGCCGGGATGTTCATCAGAATGCCCGTCGCGATCAGCATCAGGTACGGGATGCCGATCCAGATGTTGATCACGATGACCATGATCCTCGCCAGCTTCGGCGTGCCCCAGAAGTCGATCGGCGCGGTCGTCAGGTGCAGCGCCTGCAGCGCGCCGTTGACGAGGCCGTTGATGGAGAACATCCTCGAAACATACAGCAGGGAGATGAACTGCGGGATCGCGATCGTGAGGATCAGGATCGTACGCCACATCTTCTTGAGCTTGATGCCCTTCTTGTTGATCATCATGGCCACGAAGATGCCGAGGAAGTAGTTGGTGAAGGTGGCGAAGAAGGCCCAGATCAGCGTCCAGGTAAGGACCTCGCCGAAGGTGGCGGAGTAGTTCACGCCGCCGACGTCCCAGGAGAACATGGTCCTGAAGTTCTCCAGCCCCACCCAGGTGAAGAGCTGGTTGGAATAGCCGTTGTGCGCGCCGTCGTAGTTCGTGAAGGCCACGAGGATCATAAACACGATCGGCATGACCGTGAAGATCACGATGCCGAGCAGCGGCAGGGCCAGCAGGGTCTTGTAGAACTGCTCGTCGACGAGGGAGCGCAGGTCGTCCGCGCCGCTCTTGAGCTTGCGGCCGGCCTTTTCATACTCCTGCGCGATCTTGTTCTGCTTGACGTTGAGACGCCAGGTGTAGATGAAGGCGATGATGAAGAAGATCGTCAGCACGCCGTAGAGCAGGATCTTGAAGGAGTTGTCGCCGTAGACCGGATAGTGCGTATCCAGGATGGCGTTGTACTCCTCGTGCGGACCGATCTTGCCGAGGGAGGGCAGCATGCTCATCCAGTAGCCGCCCGAGGTGACCATGTAGAAGATGAACACGAGCTCGAAGATCAGGAAGAGCAGTCCGCGCAGGACCTGTCCCCTCGCGATCGAGCCGAAGCCCATCACCACATAGGAGAGTTTCGTTTTCCAGTCGCCCTTTGCAAAGGTCGACACGACGTCGGCGAGCTCCGTGGCGATGCCGACGCCAAGTTTTTTGAAGAAGCGCCCGATCCCGATGAAGAAGTTAGCCACCGCGCGGGGGATCGACGCAAAAAAAGCTATCAGTTTATAGAGGAACTTCTGGCCCTTCGACAGGCGCAGGAATTCCAGATCGCTGTATCTTTTCATAGCATAGCCCCTTTATAAAATCAGCCGGAGCCAAAATATGATTCTGGCTCCGGCCAAATACCTCAGGTGTCAGAAGCCTTGCAGATCTGTACTTTGGTCAGATTGAAAGCCTCTTGTTGATCAGTTCTTCACGATCGTGATCGCGGCGCCGTCCCACGTGACGGTGTAGTTGCCGGCCTCGTTGAAGACGATGTTGTTGTCGCCGCCGGCGGCATCGGCGTTGAGCAGATCAGCGCCGTCGGTGACCTCAGCAAAGCCCTTGTCGGTGCCCCAGTCGCCCGGGGAGACGATGCGGCCGCCCATGTAATCGCTCGCGGGAACGTCGAGCGTCAGGGAGAAGGTGCCGTCGCCGTTGTCGGTGAGATAGTAGGTGTCGGCGTCGTCGGCGTTGTTCCAGCCGTTCCAGGCGCCCACGAAGAGCAGCGCGGAGGCGTCGAGCTTGAAGAGGTCGTTGATCTTGTTGTAGTAGTTCTGCAGCGCGGCCTTCAGGTCGTCCTCGCTGGAAGCGGCCTTGACCTCGTCACCGATGACGTTGGCGATGTTCCACCAGGAGCCGTGGATCTGGCCCTGCGGACGGGAGTAAGCGCCCTGGAGAAGCAGAGCGGAGAGGCCCGGGTTGGCCTGGACTTCCGGAGCGGCCTGGTCGACCAGGTTGGCGGGACCCCAGGACAGCTCGTTGAAACGCTCCATCTGGCAGGCTTCGCCCGTCAGGTACTGGGCCAGCTTGTGGAGAGCGGCGCCCTTGACGGCGTCGGCCTGGGGCTTGACGCCCATCAGCTTGCAGCCGTTGAAGGAGCCGAGGTGGTACTCCTTGCCGTCGACCTCGAAGGAGGGCAGATCGGTGGCGCCCATGTTGTCGCCCAGGATCTTGGAGATGTCGTCGTAAGCCCAGGTGCCGGTCACGACGATCGCAGCGCCGTTGGCGAACTCATCGGCGGCGGAGGAGGACTTGTGGCAGGGGGACTTGAGGAGCTTCTCCATGCCCTTGACGGCGACAAGGCCGTTGTCGGAGTTGAAGTTGTCGTTGACGGAGATGAAGTTGCCGTCGCCGTCGGTTGTCCACTCGGACACGCAGCCGGTGGCGAAGAACCAGGAGACGATGTACCACGCGGAGGTCTGGGCCTCGAAGGCGAAGATCTTGTTGTTGTCCTCGCAGTCCTTGATCAGGGCCTCGAGGGAGTCGACGTCTGCCTCGGGGATGACGGACTTGTCGTAGTACATGAAGTAGCCGTTGTCGGAGGTCAGCGGGTAGGCGTAGACTTCGTCGCCGGTGGTGGCGGCAGCGACAACGCCCGGATCGTTGTTCTCTCTGACGAAGGCCTTGGCCGCGTCGCCCAGCTTGGCAAGGGCGTTGGCCTGAACGAGGCGGGCGAACTGGTCCTGCGGGAAGCAGTACAGATCGGCGCCGGCGTCGATGTCAACGAGCATCTGGTCGGCCGCAGTGGCCTCGGAGACGGGGTTGACCTCGGCGTTGAAGGTGATGCCGAACTCGTTGTTCGCATTGAAGTCCGCGATCTGCTTTTTGGTCAGCTCGACAGCGGCTTCGCCGGTCCAAACGAGGATGTCGTAGGTGCCGGCCAGCTCGCCGCCGGCCTGCGCGGCGGGAGCAGCCTCGCCGCCGGAAGCCGCGGGGGCTCCGCCGGAAGCCGCGGGCGCAGCCTGCTGGCCGCAGGCAGCCAGTGCGAACACCATGGCAAGCACCAGAAGCATTGCAAGAATTTTCTTCATTTTGTTTCCTCCTAACAAAAGATTTGCATAATTATGTTCCATGGCCTTGCGGCCAGAGAATCCGGATTTCATCATCCCGTGAACGACGGGATGGCGGGCAGGGATCCCCGCCCGGAGCATGTAATACTTTATTAACAAATGTATTATACTATTTTCAATTTTTGTTGTAAACTGCGTCTGCGTCATCTTTTTTGACAAAATATAGAGCCGCGGTTTGGGCAAAACTCCCAAACCGCGGCGCAGTTTCCATATCATTCCAAACGGCTGAGTACGGCGGCGTCGATCATGCCCCAGGCGCCGCTGCCCTCGCCTTCGGCACGGACGCGGATCCCGACCGTCAGCGTCTGTCCTTCCGTGAGGACGATATCCCGGAGCTCCGCCGTCGTCCAGTTGTTGAAGGACGTGATCGCGAGCGGTGCTTCCGCGACGGTCTCGCCGTCTGTCTTCACGTAGGCGCGGATATCCGTCTTGCCGCCGTCGCCGCCCTGGATCGAGATCGAGAAACAGTAGCTCCCGCTCTCAAGGCCGGTGAGCGTCTGCTCGGCGTCGAAGTCGATGCTGCCGCTCCGCGCGCCCCAGAAATGCAGGTTGCAGTCCCCGTCGAGGGAGTTGAGCGCCTTTCGCTCGACGCCCAGCTCGTCCGCTCCGCCGCGGTCGGTCAGTACCCACGGATCGAGCCCGCCGTCCTCAAAGCTGCCGTTTGGCAGATAGTTGTACTCCTCCGTCGTGACGAAGCAGCGCACCGTTTGTCCCTCCGCCGTGCCGGACACCTCATAGACGCCCGGGACAGAGCGCATCTGCTCCAACAGCCCGTCGCCGAGCTCCCACCGCACGGGGACGGCCTGCCGGCTGTCGTCGCTCATGACCGCCTCGACCGTGTCCGGCAGGACGATCGCGGAGCCGAGGCCGAAGCGCACGCGCGCATCCTCCAGCGCGTCGGGCACGACGGGGATCTCGTTTCCCGTGCGGACGAGGGAGAAGACCTTGAGCGACTCGAGCGGCGTGCCGTCCGGCGCGAAGAAGGCCTGGTTGTCCACGGCGCAGCCGCCGTAGTATTTCCCCGCGTCCTTCGGGTCGTATTCCGCGGCGAAGCTCGAGGCCCAGCCGGAGCCGTCGCGCTCCCATTTTTCGTGGTTTTCCTCCCAGGACTCCGTGCCGACCGCGATCCACGCGCCCTCCCAGTACACCACGCCGAGGCCGCCGATCGAGCTGAGCGTGTCGATCACGGCGCGCACGGCGTTGGCCTGGCCCTGGACGGTGTAGGGCCAGGGCTTTTCGACCGCGCTGCCGTCGGAGATCGTGTTGGCCGAAAAGTCCGTGTCCTCTCCTGTCCAGGCGTAGGAGGTCTCCATGACCAGGACCTGCTTGCCGTAGTTTGCCGCGATACCGCCGAGCACCGCGGCAAGATTGTCCAGCGTGCCGTGCCAGTAGGGATAGTACGACGAGGCGAACACATCGTAGTCGAGACCGAATTCGTCGAGCTTGGAGGCGTAGAAGGCATAGCTCTCCGCGTTCTCGGGGTTGGCGAAGTGCACGGCGACGAGCGCCTCCGGGCAGGTCTCGCGCACGGCTTTCGACCCGGCGGCCATCAGCGCCGCGATATAGGACCAGCGCGTTTCTCCGGCGAGGCCGCCGTTGGTCTCGTTGCCGAGCTGGACCATGGCGATCTCCGCGCCGGCGGCGCGTATCGTTTCGAGGCTTTCCTTCGTAAAGGAATACAGCGCCGCGGTCTTCTCCTCGAGCGCCATGCCCGCCCAGGCCTTGGGCGCGAACTGCTTGCCCGGGTCGGCCCAAAAGTCGGAATAGTGGAAATCGACGAGAAGGCGCAGGCCGTGTTCCGCCGCGCGGCGGCCGATCTCGGCGGCCGCGGCGACGTCGCAGTTGCCGCCGCCGTAGCCGCGGCCCTGCGCGTCACAGGGGTCGTTCCACACGCGCACGCGGATCGTGTTGACGCCGCATTGGGCGAGCGTGGCGAAGAGATCCTGTTCCCCGCCGTCGAAGCCGCGGTACACGACGCCGCTGCGCTCCTCGGCCAAGACGCTGGATACGTCCATCCCGAGGATGAAGTCCGCGGGGAGATCCTCCACCTTTTTTACATACAGGCTCTCCGAGCTCACGGCGGGCACCTCCGTCTCCTCCCGCGCGGGCGAGGCGCCGGCGCAGGCGGAAAGCAGCAGCGCCGCGGCCAGGGCCGCGGCGGAAGCCGATGATCTCTTTCTGTTCATGTTCAGGTCCCTCCCGTCATGGCAAGGAGACGCCGCGCCAGCTCGACGGCCGCGTCGTCGCCCGTGCCGCTCAGCGAGCGGACGTGCCGCGAAGCCTTGTTGAAGAACAGCCAGCAGTCCTCGTCCGGATAGTCGATAAAGTCCGCGGCGACGCCCTCCCTCTTCGCGGCGTCCCAGACGCGGACGCCCCAGAGCTCGCCCTCGCGGAAGCAGCCGCCCTCCTCGGGCAGGGCCGCGCCGCCGATCGGCCGGAGGCTGTCGGAATACTGCTCGACATGGCCCTCCGGGATGATGTACAGATCCGAGGCGAGCAGATCGCCGTCGTCGATCATCGCGTAGGAGAAGGGGTGCACCTTCACCGCGCGGATGCCCTCGGGCAGCTCGCGCTCGAGCTCCGCGGCCAGGGCCGCGTCGCGCATGGAGGGCACGTCGGCGTAGAGCGTGACCTTGTGCGCCGCGGGCGCGTCGCCCAGGCGGGAGAAGATCTGCCCGCAGATGAGGAAGGCGAAAAAGGCCCACAGCACATAGAGGTAGAATTTGGAGAAGATCGTTTTGAGCACTCTCATCTCTCCACCTCCGTGACGTAGCCCTCGACGCTGCGCAGCGTCAGCTCGCCCTGCGCCGCCGCTCTTTCAAGCTCGCGCGCGTGGGCGGCGTTGACGAGCAGGCGCAGCGCGCCGTCCTCCGTTTTCACGCGCACGCCGCGCACGTCGATGCTGCGAAAGATGTGCACGGTCTTCTTGTCGAGCGTGACGAGACCGCGCACTTCGCGCGCTTCCTCTCCGGAGGAGAGGATGCGCTCCTCATGCTCGCGCAGGGCGCGGAGATAGTTCAGCGCGCAGGTGCGGATCGCGATGGCGACCCAGCCCCCCGCCGTCATCGCGGCGATGGCATAGAGCTCCATCCGTCCGGCGTTGAGCGTGGTCCGGCGCAGGATAAAAAAGAGGCACAGGCCCGCCGTGGCGGCGCAGACGAGCGCGAACACGGCGGTCCATATCCGGTTTTTCCTCTCGAGCGCGGAGACGTGCTCCGCGCGGTAAAAGCAGGTCTTCATACGCCGATTATAACACAGATTTCCCCGCGCGCAAGGACCTGTGCGCACTTGACTTTTCTTTCGCGCTTTGGTACTGTTTTTTTATCCGATAGAAAAGGATGTGCGTTCAGATGAAAAAACTGCTCTCAGCCCTTTTGTGCCTCCTGCTCGTCTGCTCGCTGCTCGCCGGCTGCGGGAAAAGCGCCGCTCCGGCCGCCGAAGCGCCCGCCGCGGAGACTCCCGCCGGGGAAGCTCCGGCCGGGGAGAGCGCGGAGGGCGAATACGTCGTGAGCGATCCGGCGCTGCGCTCCGACTTCGTGTGCGCGGACAACGACCGCGTGTTCTATGAGATCTTCGTCGGCTCCTTCTCCGACTCCGACGGCGACAAGATCGGCGATCTGCGCGGGATCATCGAGCGCCTGGACTATCTCAACGACGGCGATCCCAACTCGGGCAAAAGTCTCGGCGTCGAGGGCATCTGGCTCACGCCGATCTTCAAGTCCTCGAGCTATCACAAATACGACGCGATGGACTACTACGAGGTCGACCGCGACTTCGGCACGGAGGACGATCTGCGCGAGCTGTGCGAGAAGTGCCATGAACGCAACGTCAAGCTGATCCTGGACCTGGCGATCAACCACAGCAGCACGCTCAACCCCTGGTTCGTCGCCTTCAAGAACGCGCACCAGAACGGCGACGCCGACGACGAGTTCTATGATTTTTACAGCTGGTGCGCCGGACGGGACAATATCCCCGCGGGACGGACCTTCTATCCGATCGACGGCACGGACGATTATTACGAATGCAACTTCTACTCCGGGATGCCGGAGCTGAACTTCGACAACCCCGCCGTGCGCGAGGAGGTCGTGAAGATCGCGAAATTCTGGCTCGATCTCGGCGTGGACGGCTTCCGCTTCGACGCGGTGAAGTACGTCTACTTCGGCGACCACGCGCAGAGCGCCGCGTTCTGGCAGTGGTACTGCGACGAGCTGCGCGCGATCAGGAGCGATATCTACCTGGTCGGCGAGGTCTGGGACGCGGACGGCGTCACGGACATGTATTACGGCGCGCTCAACTGCTTCGACTTCACCGTCGCCCAGGCCGAGGGCCTGATCGCCAAGGCCGCGGCCGGCAGCGGCACGGACAGGCTGTTCAGCTATATCGACGGCTATCTCGACACGGTGCGCGCCAAACGCGCCGACGCCACGATCGTGCCCTTCATCGTCAACCACGACATGGACCGCGCCGCAGGCTTCCTGCCCGTCTCGAACGGACGGATGCAGATGGCGGCCAACCTCTACCTGCTCGGGCCCGGCTCGCCCTTCATCTACTACGGCGAGGAGCTGGGCGCGAAGGGCTCGCGCGGCGGCTCGAACACCGACGCCAACCGCCGTCTGGCGATGCCCTGGGGCGACGGCGACACCGTCGCCGACCCGACCGGGACGGACTATCCGGAGAAGAACCGCCTGAAGACGCCCGCGGCGGAGCAGATCACGGATCCGAACAGTCTCTACACCTATTACAAGACCCTTCTGATGATCCGCCACGCCAATCCCGAGATCGCGCGCGGAGATTTCAGCGCGCTGGAAACGGGCAGCGGCAAGCTCGGCGGCTTCGTCTCCGTGTGGGAGGGCAGGGCCGTGTGCGTGCTGCACAACGCCTCGTCCGACGAGCAGAGCGTGGATCTCGCGGCGCTGACGGACCGCGGCTTTACCGTGCTCGCGGCCTCGATCGGCCAGGGCGAGGCCTCGCTCGACGGCACGGTGCTGACGCTGGGTGGACAGACCAGCGCGGTGCTGCGCGAGGGATGAGCGAAAATAACGAAACCGGCTCCCATCCTCAAACGGATGGGAGCCGGTTTTTCTTCGTTCGGTTTTGCATCAGCCGCGGGCAAGGCCCGGGTTCAGGCCTGCGCCGGCTCCGCGGAGACATCGGCCGGACGGGCGGGCGGCTCGGATTCCTCCAGCTGCCGGAAATAGCGGGCGTGCGCGTCCTCGTAGGCGGCGTTGAATTCGGCGTCGCCGCCGGTGTGCAGGCTTTCAAAGTAGAGATGCTCGTGGTCGGCCAGCTCCGGGTGGATACGTATCACCGTGGCAACGCCCACGTTCGAGCACACCGCGGCGATGCGGCGGAATTCGACGCCGAGATTCGAAAAGCTGCTGTCGGCGTACATGTTGCACTGTCCCAGGCTCAAACGGCGCAGATGATTGCGCCGGAGGAGTGCGTTGAGCTCACTGACGATCTGCACCAGGGGCTCGATCCGGCGGGCGTCTTCCTCACTGCGGCTGCGGAAAGCTCCCTCTGTGAGTTCAAGTATTTCGCGGAGCGCGTCCTCGACCACATGGAGCTCTCCCATGGCTGCCTGCGAGAAGCCGGTGCCGCTTTGGGCCATGGAGGCGGCGATGTCCGCGATGCCGGCCGCGTGGTCGCCCAGACGCTCAAATTCGGAGGTGACCTTGAAATACTGGTTGAGGATGGCGACGTGCTGCTCAAGCTGAAGGTGCGGCAGCAGCTCGACCGTGTAGCGGCTGCAGCAGTCGGTGAGGTGGTCGATGTTCTCTTCCTCCGCGAGGATCTCCCGATGGAGAGCCTTGTCGTAGCCCTCAAGCAGGCGGAAGGATTTTTCGATATTGGCGCGGGCTGCGCCGAACAGGGTCAGCAGCAGCTGATAGCAGCTGTTCAGGGCCAGCGCCGGCGTGTTGAGGAAGCCGGGGTTCAACGCTTCGAGCTCGGCACGGTACTTCTCCTCCCGGACGGGCTCCGGCTCGTCCTTCACGATGCGGCGGCTGAGCTTTTCATAGACGCCGAGCATCGGGAACAGGCAGATGGAGCAGCTCAGGTTGAAGATCGTATTGGTGTTGGCGATCATGCCGGAGTTCACCGTGCGCTCCCAAAGGCCGTCCAGCAGGCCGAGCCGGTGGATCACGGTGACACAGAGGAGCACCAGCACTGTTTCGCTGAGGTTGAATAGGATGTTCACGATACCCACACGCCGGGCCTCGGCCTTCGCGCCGATGGAGCAGACGATGGCCGTTGTGACGCAGTCGCCGAGGTAGATGCCGACGATAACGGCGTAGATCGCCTTGAAGGCCAGCAGACCGGAGGAGGAAAATGCCTGCAGGATGCCGACCGTGGCCGACGAGCTCTGCAGCACGAAGGCCACGCTCGCGCCGGTGAGATAGCCGAGGACGGGATTGTCGCCAAGGCCGGAGAAAAGCTGTTCGATCGTGCCGGACTGCGCCAGCTTGTCCACCGCTCCGGTCATGTTCAGCAGGCCGGAGAAGAGGATGCCGAAGCCGACCGCGATATTGCCGATGGATTTTGCGTTTTTGATGAAATGGCCCATGATCAGGACGATGCCGATGATGAGGGCGATCGGCGCAAGCGTGGAGGGCTGGAAGAACCGCAGCCAGGCCGTGCCGGAGGAGTCGATGTCCAGAAGACGGATGATCTGGCCGGTGACCGTGGTGCCTACGTTCGCGCCGACGATGATGCCCAGCGACTGGCGCAGCGTCAGGATGCCCGCGCCGACAAGGCCGGAGGTTATGACGATCGTCGCGGTGGACGACTGGATGAGCGCAGTGACGAAAATGCCGAGAAGAAAGGCCTTGACGGGGTTGTTCGTCACCTTCTCCATGGCGAGCTTGAGCGCGCCGGAGGAGTTCTCCTTCAGGGAATCTCCCATCAGGCGCATGCCGTAGAGGAACATTGCAAGACCGCCGAGCAGGGAGATCACATCGAATATATCCATAAACAGGCCTCTGATTCAGAAAAATCAATCGATACTGAAAGCAGTATATGGGCTTGAAAGGCTTCCGTCAAGTCGCTCGAATAGATGAAATTCTGCTGTCGGCTCCCCTGTTTTTTTGTCGGGTTTTTCGCTGTTTGACGACACTTCGGATGCGCGCGCACCGTAAAATGCCCCGGAAAGCGCGGCTCCGGCCGGAGAGGCGCTTTCCGGGGCATTTCTCAGGCGTTCTCGATCCGGCGCTTGGAGCGGTAGAGCGCCCCGTCCTCCGGTCGGGCCGGACGGGCCGTGACCGCGGCGTCGAGCGGCGGGAGCTCCCCCTCGCCGCAGGTCAGGATCTCCAGGAAGAGTTTTCCGTTTTTCCTTTCGGCGCGGTAGTCGGCTACAAAGGGAAGACGGAACAGCGTCTCATCCAGCGCGGCCATCTCCTCTCCCCCGTCGCGGCGGCTGACCGTGTCGAGGCGCAGCGCCTCGCTGCCGCAGGGGCACTTCCCCGGCAGGATACGCGTGTAGTCGCCCGTGCGGTAGCGGATGAGGGGCATGGCCTCCATGCCGATCGTCGTGATGACGAGCTCGCCGTATTCCCCCGCGGGGAGGACGTTCCCGTCTTCGCCCACGATCTCGGCGATCACGTGGTTTTCCCGCAGGTGCATGCCCGCGTGGGCGGGGCAGGTGATCGCGCCGCCGAGCGCCATCTCGCGCGAGCCGTAGTGCGGGAACAGCCGCGAGCCGAGGATGCTCTCGCAGCCCTCGATCACGGCCGCGGGGCAGAGATCGCCGCTGACGAGCGCGCGGCGCAGGCTCCCCCTGCCGCAGACGCGCAGCAGGCGCAGCAGCTGCACCGGCATGCCGACGAAGCTGTCAGGTCTTTCTTTATCCAAAACCTCGCTCCACTCGCCGTAGCTGCCGGAGGCGCCGAGCTTGAGCGGCCGCGCGCCGAGACGCGAAACGGCCTCGGCGATCAGCTCGCCCAGGCCGAAGGGGCCGGTAAAGGGAAAGAGGATCATCGTGACGCTGCCCGGAAAGATCAGCTCGCCCAGGCCCGCCATGAAGAACTCGACGGTGCGTTCGCAGTCGCCCTCGGTGTAGAACACGCGCTTGGCCGCGCCGGTCGTGCCGGAAGTCGCGTCCGAGAGGACGCGGCTGATCTCGCTCTGCGAGCGCAGCAGCAGCCCCGGCGCGTTCGCGGCGAGCTGCTCGTCCGTGGTGAAGGGCAGCGAGGGCAGCTCCGCCAGGGAAAAAAGCCGCTCCGGCAGATCGCGGTAATACCCGCCGCGTTCCTTTTCCCGCGCCAGAAGACGGTTGAGCTTTTTGAGCTGGATCGCCTCGATCGTTTCCCGGTCGACGCGTTCCAGGCCCTCCTGCCCGGCGATCAGCGCGTCGATGCGCGGCATGTCCTTCGAAAAAGTCACAGCAGCCCCTTTTCCGAGAGGATCTCCATGCACTTCTCGTAGGTGGCGGCGATGATCTGCGGGCAGCACTCCACGCGCCGCGCGGGATTGCCCCTGGTGATGTCGCGGCACTCGATCCCGCCATAGTCGGCGGTCATCTCGTCGGTGAACCACTGCGTGAACTCGCCGAGCGCGCTCTTGTGCTCGGGGTGGTCCATGCCCGTGTCTTCGCCCTTGCCGGTGAAATAGGAGATCACGCAGGCGCCGCCGGTCATGCAGCCGCAGCAGCCCTGCGAGAAGCCCACGCCGCCGTTGAGCCCGCCCATGGCCTTGACGAGGCCGGGGTTCTCCTCGCCCACGGTGTCAAGCATCAGGATCGCCAGGATCTGGCCGCAGAAATAGCCGTAGCGGCTCAGCTCCATGATACGGTCAAAGATGTCCATCTTGTTTCTCCTTTCCTGCGATCAAAAGCCAATAGCTGCACTTTCCCTTCGGGATCTCGCAGCAGAGCGCGTCGTCGCGCCAGAGCGCCTCGAGATAATACTCCCGCCATTGGGGCGTCATGTCCTCGGCGCGGAAGACCGAAAAGCCCGCGCTTCGCAGCAGCGGCTCCGGCGCTTCGAAAAAAACGTCGGAGAGCAGCAGCCTGCCGCCGCTTTTGAGCAGCCTGTTCGCCTCGCGCAGCGCGCCGCGCTGATCGCCGGAGACGAAGAAGGCGCACTGGGAGATCACGGCGTCGAAGCCGCCGTCCGGAAAAGGCGCGCGGAGAAAGTCGCCCTTCTCCACCTCCGCGGAGCGCGGCGCGAGGTCGAGCCCCCGCGCGGCATAGCCCAGCGAGCGCAGCAGCGCAAGCGTCTCGCCCGCGCCCGCGCCCATGTCCAGCACCGACGCGCCGGCGGGCAGCGCCGCCAGCTCCAGCAGACGGCGGGTATGCTCGAGCCCGCCGGGATGGGACTTCATTTATCCTCCAGCGCCCGCTCGACCGAGGCGACCTTGCCCAGCGCCAGCTCCTCCGGCACGTAGACGAAGCCGCAGACCGGGCAGACGGGCAGCTCGACGGGAAAGCCGTTGTCGAGGTACATGAACTTGGCCTTGCCCTTGACGAGGGGCACGCCGCATTTGACGCATTTGAGCTTTCCCTGCGGGTCTATGGTGTAGTAATTCTTCTCGGCGGCCATACTCAACCTTCTCTCTTTTCCACTCTCATGCGGTGGCTCCAGGCGCGGTGCACGAGGAAGCCGCCGTCGGCGCGGCTGAACTTCACCCAGAAGGTGGCGTTGCCGACGCGGCGGCGCGCGACCAGCAGGCCGTCCTCGTCCTCGATGGCCTCGCCGCTGGCGCGGAAGTCCTCCAGGACCGCGATCACGTCCTCGACGAGGATCATGCGATCGTCCATCATCGCACGGGCCTCTTCGGTAAAGGCAAGGGGATAATCAAGCTTCTTTTCCATCGGATCCTCCATCCAGACCTCCTGCAGGAGCTCGTTTTTCAGCTCCAGGCGGTTTTTGCGCTTTTCGCTGATATCCGGCGGGCTGCCCGCGTCCGTGCCGTAGCACAGCTCGAGGATGTGCCGCGACTCTCTCCCCTGCCGGGCAAAGCGGTCGCGGCAGGCCATGCAGTAGGAGATATAAGGCGCGTCGCTGCGCTCGAGGCATTGCTCGGTCAGCTCCGCGGCGACCTCGCGGTTGGCGTAGGCGGTCAGCCCGCCGTAGCCGCAGCAGGGAGAGCGGTCGCCCGACCAGGGCGTGTCCACGAGCGTACAGCCGAGCTGCGCGGCCAGCGCGCGGATCGCCTTCTGGGTCTGCTCGTCGCCGCGCGCGCCGCAGGAATCGTGCAGAGCGGCGGGACGTTCGAGCGCGTGCGCTTCCTTCGGAAGGCCGAGCTCGAGCAGCAGCTCCCAGATCCCGCGCACCTCGCAGGCGGAGAAGGCCTTGAGCTCCTTCGCGCAGCTCGGGCAGCCGGCGATCACGACCGGATCTCCCAGGCGGGCGAAGGCGTTTTCCAGCTGCTCGTGCACCTGCTCCTCCATCTCGGTGCGGCCGGCCCAGTCGGCGATCGCGCCGCAGCAGCCGAGCACGAGCGCCACGCCGCCCTCGAGCCGCTCGCAGAGGTCGAGATAAGCGGCCTTCACGGTCGCGGGCGCGATCGCCGCGGCCTGGCAGCCGGGGAAGAAGACGTAGCGGCATTTCTCAAAGCCGGGCTGCGGACGGGCCAGAAAGGCCTCGTTGTTGGAAAAGAGCATGTCCAGCAGCGCGAACTCGTGCGGGGCAAGCGGCATCTTGTCCGTGGAGACCATGTTGCGCCGCGCGGCGGCGCAGACCTGGGCCATGTCGAAGCCGTTGGGGCAGACCACGCTGCACTGGCCGCAGAGGGCGCAGGCGTTCATGGCCTTGTTGAGCGGATGGTCGCCCATGATGATCTGCGTGTTGTTGTAGATCTCGCGGGAGAGCAGCCCGGGGTGTTTCTTGTAATGTCTGAGGTAGGCGCAGGATTTGAGGCATTCCTCGCAGTGGCAGAGGATGCAGCGTCCCGCTTCCTCGACGGCCTGTTCCTTCGTATAGCCCTCCTCATCGGAGGGAACGCGGCGAAGGCTCTTCGCCTCGGAGAGGTCGGTATAGAGCTTGCTCTCGCAGGCGCCCTCGGAGCCGCGCATGTTGCGCGGGTCGAGGTTCTGGGCCAGACGGTCGACCGTCAGGGCCGCTTTTTTCGCGCCGAAGGCCGTGTCCAGCACGCCCTCGCACACGCCGCAGACGAGCTTTTCTTCCTCGAGGAACATCAGCTCCGGGATGGGGGCCGCGTCGGGGAACAGCTCGCGCGTCAGGTCCATGGACGCGCAGAGCACGTTGAAGCTTTGCTTTTTATCTTCATAGAACGCCGCGTCGGGGCGGCAGTTGAATTCGAACTGGATGTCCTTGCCTTTCAGGCGCTTGAGCTCCGGGACAAAGTCCTTCTCGCTCAGGAAAGGCGCGCAGACGCGCAGATAGCCCTCCGGATCCGGCTGCTCGCAGAAAACGGTGACCGGATAGGCCTTCTTTTCCAGCTCTCCCGCGAGGAAGAGCGTGAAGAGGTCCGCGCCGAGGATCGCCACGGTCTTTCTCTTTTTCATGCGGAACACGCCGCCGAGTTTCGAGCTTTCGCCGAAGCGGGCGGCCGCGGCTTCGACCGCGCGGACCGCGACGGCGTCGCCGAGCTCGCCGAGACGGCATTTGCCCTCGCAGGGCGCCTCGCAGCCGCTCGAGAGCACCAGCGGGAAGGGGGCGACCTTTTCATAGAGCTGCAGCGCCTTTTTGAAGTCGCCAGCGGAGGCGGCCTGCATGAAGGCGCGCACATCGAGCTTCAGGGGGCAGGCGGCGCTGCAGAAGGGCGGCTGCTCGTAGACGCAGCGCGCCGTCATCTCGTCCATCTCCTCCTTGGAGATCTTGTTGACCTTATAGACATGGGTGGAGCCGCGCTCCCGGATCTGCGACATTCCTCCATCCCCTTTCGTGTTTTTTATGCAATAGAGAGGCCCTTTCGGGCCTCTCTATTATAGCATGGGTATTGCGCTTTGAAAAGATTACTTCTCCAGCGCCTTGAGGGCCGCGAGCACCTTGTCCGGGCGGGCCGGGATGCGGGTGATGCGGGCGCCGGTGGCGTTGTAGATGGCGTTGAGGACGGCCGGGTGCGGCGCATCCAGCGGGGCCTCGCCGCAGCCGGCGGCGCCGTAGGGGCCGTACGGACGGTAGGTCTCGTTGAAGTGCAGCTCGATGTCGTCGGGGATGTCGTTCGGGTACGGGATGCCGCACTTGAGCAGGCTGGTCTCC
>JBGUZD010000072.1:0-5601 GCA_045222695.1 Candidatus Limivicinus sp. | reverse complement strand
GTCTCGGTGATGTAGTCGATCAGCACCTGGTTGTCCAGCTTGACGCGGTCCTGCAGCACGGGCGCGCCGGCAAACATCGAGTAGCCGTCGCCGCCGTTGAGCAGCATGTAGTCGTGGCTGGCCAGGGTGTAGGTGGCCTCGGGATCGATGGGCTCGCCGCCCACGAGGACGTTCTGCACGCGGCGCTCGCCCTCGATGCCGGCGAACATCGTGTTCTCATCCGCCTTGCAGGGGTCGGGGATGTAGCTGTGGATCTCGTAGCTCAGACCGGAGACCTGCAGGAAGCCGCCGTTCTCGCCGGGCACCTTGCGGGCGCCCCACTCGAGCGCGTCGAGGATCTGCTGGCCCTTGACCTCGATGACGCACATGGCGTTGCCGAAGGGATGGACCTTGAGGATGTCGTTGAGCGTGATCTTGCCGGCGGGGATGTTCGCGCGCACGCCGCCGCCGTTGACGAAGGCGACGTCGGCGCCGGACTGGAAGCGGTAGGCGTCGGCGCAGAGGTCGCCGAGGTTGGTCTCGGCGCGGCGGACCATGCGGATGGGCCTGCCGTTTTCGTCGACCGCCTCGGGATCGTTGACCGTCAGCAGCACGGCGGAGGAGGCGACGACCTCCTTGAGCTTCTTGTCAAGGGCGGCCTCCGCGGCGGCGACGCTCTTGCTCATCTTGTTCTGGAGGCCGAGCATCTCGGGCAGGGGCGCGTCGTTGTTCCAGGTGTAGACGCCGGCCGTGATCTTGCCTTCCGTGTCGATCCGGCACCAGCCGATGCAGGAGAGCTTCGTGCCGCAGGCGCTGCGGACGACGTCCTTGCCGTCCTTGTCCTTCATGACGACCTGCTCGGTGTCGTGGCTGTGGCCGTCGAGGAAGACGTCGATGCCGCTGACGTTGCTGATCACGTCGTCATATTTCCAGGGGGCGCATTCGAGCTCGTTGCCCAGGTGGCCCATCACGACCACATAGTCGGCGCCCTCGGCGCGCGCGTCGTCGACGGCCTTCTGCACGGCGGCGTACAGGGCTTCGCCGGTCTCATCCTGGAAGAAGCCGTAGACGAACTCGCCGTTCTCGTCCTGGAAGTACTTCGGGGTGGAGGAGGTCAGCGTTTTCGGGGTGGTCACGCCGACAAAGGCGACCTTCGCGCCGCCGAGATCGCGGATCACATAGGGCTGGAACACCAGCTCGCCCTCATGGTTGAAGTTGCAGCTGATGTAATCGAACTTGGCCTTTTCGGCCAGGGCCAGGAACTGATCCATGCCGTAGTCGAATTCGTGGTTGCCGGGGATGGCGATGCTGTAGCCCATCTGGCCCATCAGGTCGACGAGCGCCTCGCCCTTGGTCATCGTGCCGATCGGCTCGCCCTGGATGTTGTCGCCGTCGTCGACGAGGATGACGTCGTTGCCCTGGGCGACGAGATAATCGCGGACGCCTTCAAGGCCGGCGTAGCCGAAGCCCTGGTCGACGCCGCAGTGGACGTCGCTGGTGAAGAGGATCACCACGTCGGAAGTGCGCGCGGGCGCCTCCTCGGCGGGCGCGTCGTCGGCAAAGGCCGCGCCGCAGAAGAGCGTGAAGACCATCGCCGCAAGCAGGAGCATAGAGAGAAATCTTTTCATGGAAGCCTCCTTGGTATCGTTCTGTTTTTGGACGTCCATATTATAAAACAAAGGCCGCTTTCTGTCCACACAAAAAGCAGCCTTTTTTTCGTTTGTCCGATCTGCGCGCGTTCCTCACGCCGCCTTTTTTTCCAGCGCGCGGTTGCGAAAGTAAATCGCGACGCCGGCGGCGACCATCATGGTGTTGAGCACGTAGAAGAACATCACGTACCAGTGCACGGTCTCATACCAGGGCGCGGGCGCGTGGTAGCTGATCAGCGCCAGCTTGGCGGCGATCCCGACCAGGTAGCCCAGCAGGATCAGGCAGTAGAACAGCACGCTGATGCCCTTCGTGCTGCGCGCCCTCCAGGCCTTGGCGATGTTGATCGGCCAGGAAACGCCGAAGCAGATCAGCATGAGCATCTCCAGAAAGCTTGCCAGGTTCAGCATGTCGTTTCTCCTTTCGTTTCCTCCCGCATCGTGCCCTTCCGCGCCAGGCTTTCATGGAAGGCGAAGCTCTCGGGCAGGACATGGGGGGTCTGCGCGCCGTGCGTGACGGCGCAGGCTTTTTCAAAATAGGCGCGCAGCGCGGCGCGGTAGTCCGGGTGCGCGCAGTTTTCGATGATGAGCCGCGCGCGCTCCTTCGGGCTGCGGCCGCGCAGATCGGCCCAGCCCTGTTCGGTCACGAGCAGGTCCACGTCGTGCTCGGGGTGGTCGACGTGCGTGACCATCGGCACGATGCGGGAGATCTTCCCGCCCTTCGCGACGGAGGGCGTCATGAAGATTGAGATGAGCGCGCTGCGCGCGTAGTCGCCCGAGCCGCCGATGCCGTTGTAGACCGTCGTTCCGTTCATCTGCGAGGAGTTGACGTTGCCGTAGATATCGGCCTCGACGGCGGTGTTCATCGCGATCACGCCGAGACGGCGGATCAGCTCCGCGCTGTTGGAGATCTCCGAGTCGCGCAGCACCAGCTTGCCGCGGTAGCGCTCGATGTCGGCGAAGAGCCGCGTCAGGCCCTCCTTCGACAGCGACAGCGAGGTCGCCGAGGCAAAATCCGCCTTGCCCGCGTCGATGAGATCGAGGACGCCGTCCTGCATGACCTCGGAATAGAAGCTCAGATGCTCGAGCGGGGAATCCTTCAGGCCCAGGAGCACGGCGTTGGCCACCGCGCCGACGCCGCTCTGCAGCGGCACGCGGTCGGCCGAGAGGCGCCCCTGCTCCTTTTCGCGCAGCAGGAACGAGACGATGTTGCGCGCGATCGCCGCGGAGACCTCGTCGGCGGGCGGGAGGGGCCGCGGCTTTTCCTCGCAGTCGCTCACGACCACGGCGGCGATCTTTTCGATCGGGCAGCTCAGATAAGGTCTGCCGATGCGCTGGCCCGGCGCGGTCAGGGGGATGGGCTCGCGCCGCGGGGGATCGGCGACGCGGTACACGTCGTGGAAGCCCTCGAGCGCGGCGGGCTGGGAGAGGTTCAGCTCGACGATCACCCTGTCCGCCAGGTCGATCCAGGTCTGCGAGCAGCCCAGCGCCGTCGTCGGGACAAGCTCCCCCTTCTCCGTGATCGCCGCGGCCTCGATGAGGGCGACGTCGATCTTTCCGTAGAAGCCGCAGCGCGCGTTCTGCGCGAACTCGCCGAGGTGGACGTCGGTATAGGCGATCTCTTCGGCCGCTCCGCCGTTGACGGCGGCGCGCAGGGCCTTGCTCGTCATGTAGGGCGCGCGGCGCGCGATGACGCCGCATTCCGCCCAGGCGCTGTCGAGCTCCTCGCCCGTCGAGGCGCCGGAGAACAGCGTGAGACGGAGCTTTCTTTCTCCGCGGCGCACCTGTCCGGCCAGCGCGAGCGGCACGGCCTTGGGGCAGCCCGCGGGCGTGAAGCCGCTGACGGCGACGCACATGCCGTCCCCGATCAGCGCGGCGGCCGCGTCCGCGCCGAGGAGCCTGTCCTCCAGCGCGGGGCAGCGCAGTCTTTCCGCAAGAGCTCCCTTCATCGGCCTTCCTCCGCCGCGATCAGCGCGGCGCCCGCGTCGAGCGCCTTTTTGTTGATCTCCTCGGTGCCGACCGGGATGTGGCGGCGCACGGCCTCGAGCAGGCATGCGTCGTCAAAGAGGTGCAGCGCGGCGTTGATCGCGCCGATGGCGACGATGTTCGCCGTGAAGGCCTTGCCGACGACCTCCTTCGCGGTGCGCAGGATCGGGACGGCGAAGGAGCTCGTCCCCTCCGGCAGCGCGGGGCAGCGCAGACTCTCGTCGAACATCACGACCGCGCCGGAGGCGAGCGTCTTCGTATAGGCGTCGAGCGAGGCCTGCGTCAGCGCCAGCAGGAAGTCCGGACGCGTGACCTTGGAATACCAGATCTCGCCGCGGCTGACGATGGTCTCGGCCTTGCTGACGCCGCCGCGCGCCTCGGGCCCGTAGGCCTGGGACTGCACGGTGTTCAGGCCCGCGATGACCGCGGCCTCGGCCAGGATGACGCTCGCCAGGATCACGCCCTGCCCGCCGGAGCCGGCAAAGCGCATCTCATATCTTTCGTTTTCCATCTTCGCGTCCCTCACTTTTTCTTCGCCCTGCGGCAGTTCGCGATGACCTTGGCGTACTCCTCGGTGTACTCGGGGTAGTCGTTGAAGGACAGGATGCCGATGAGCTTCTTGGCCGCGCGCTCTTCCTCGCTCATGCTGTAATACCGGGCCGTCGGGACGAGGTTGTCCTTCTGCCATTTCAGCATCTCGACCGCGTCGCCCTTTTTGTTCTTGCGGCCGTAATAGGTCGGGCAGATCGAATAGACGTCCACGAGCGAGAAGCCCTTGTGGAGGATGGCCTTTTTGATGATGTCGATGGTCTCGCGCGCGTGGTAGACGTCGCCGCGCGCCGAGAAGGACGCGCCGGCGCCGGAGGCGAGGTTGGCGATGTCGAAGGGCCGGTCGACGTTGCCGTAGGGCGCGGTCGTGGCTCTGTCGCCGTTGGGCGTGGTGGGCGAGTACTGTCCGCCCGTCATGCCGTAGATGTCGTTGTTGAAGCAGATCACCGTCAGGCCGAGGTTGCGCCGCGCGGCGTGGATCAGGTGGTTGCCGCCGATGGCCGAGCAGTCGCCGTCGCCGGTGAGGACGATGACGTGCAGCTTGGGGTTGGCCATCTTGATGCCGCTGGCGAAGGCGATGGCGCGGCCGTGCGTGGTGTGGATGGAGTTGAAGTCGAGATAGCCCGCCGCGCGGGACGAGCAGCCGATGCCCGAGACGATGACGATGTCCTCGCGGTTGATCGGGTCTTCCTCGTCGTGGATCAGCTCGTCGATCGCGACGGCGACGTCGCGCATGATGACGCCGTTGCCGCAGCCGGGACACCAGATCTGCGGCAGGTGGTCGATGCGCATATACAGATGGACAAGATCACTCGGCATGACGGGAGCCCTCCGTTTCTTCGAGTTTGGCGAGGATGTCCTCCGGGGAGATGACGGTGCCGTCGATGCGGCCGAGGAAATCGACCGGCAGCGCGCCGGAGACCGTGCGCAGGACCTCCTGCAGCATCTGGCCGTGGTTGTGCTCGACCATGAGGATGCTCCTCAGCTGCGGCAGGCGCGCCCTGAGCTGCTTTTCCGGGAAGGGCCAGACCGTGATCGGGCGGAACATGCCGACCTTTTTGCCCGCGGCCCTCGCCGCGTTCAACGCGTCGCGGACGGCGCGGGTCGTGCCGCCGAAGCAGACGATCGCCGTCTCGGCGTCGTCCATGTCGAGCTCCTCGACGCGGCAGATGTCGTCGGCGTTCTTTTCCACCTTGTCCAGCAGACGGCCGATGAGCTTGCCGGCGATCTCGCTGGAGTTGACCGGGAAGCCGGACTCGTCGTGCGCAAGACCGGTGATGTTGTAGCGCTCGCCCTGGCCGAAGGGCTTCATCGCGGGGACGTACTGCCCCTCGGGCACGAAGTAGCACTGCTTGTTCGCGCCGTCGTGGAAGCTCATCTTCCGCTGGTTGATGATCAGCGTGTGCGGATCGGGCAGCTCGACGCCCTCGCGCATGTGGCC
>JBGUZD010000071.1:0-14102 GCA_045222695.1 Candidatus Limivicinus sp. | reverse complement strand
ACCTCGCCCTCGGCGATGTAGGAGCGCAGCTTGCCCTCGCTGTCGCACTGCAGACGGAAGAAGGTGATCTCGCCGGGAGCGATGTCGCCCTCGAGCGTGCCGCGGGTGAAGTCGGGCTCGGAGCCGGCGGGCTCAAGCAGACGGTGCTGGATGAGCTGATACTTCACGGCGCGGTCGGCGCACATCTTGCAGGACGGCGTGTTGCCGCAGTGGAAGCCCATGAAGGTATCGGTGAGGGCGTAGTCGAACTTGCCCTTGATGCTCTCCTCCCACATGGAGGCCGGGACGGAGTTGTTGATGTCCAGGATGGTCACCGCGTCGCCGGAGATGCAGGCGCCGATATACTCGGAGAGGGTGCCGTAGATATCCACCTCGCAGCTCACGGGGATGCCGCGGGAGGCCAGACGGGAGTTGACGTAGCAGGGCTCGAAGCCGAACTGCTGCGGGAAGGCGGGCCAGCACTTGTCCGCGAAGGCGACGTACTTGCGCGCGCCCTTGTGCGCCTCCGCCCAGTCGAGCAGGGTCAGCTCAAACTGCGCCATGCGCTCGAGCATATCGGGGAAGTACTTGCCCTCGCCCATCTCGGCGGCCATGTCGGCGCAGACGGCGGGGATGCGCGCGTCGCCGGCGTGCTCGCGGTAGCTCACGAGCAGGTCGAGCTCGGAATTCTCCTCGATCTCGACGCCGAGCTCGTACAGGCCCTTGATCGGCGCGTTGCAGGCGAAAAAGTCCTGCGGACGCGGGCCGAAGCTGATGATCTTGAGGTTCTTCACGCCGATAACGGCGCGGGCGATCGGATAGAATTCCTTGATCTTCTTCCCGATGTCTTCGGCGGTGCCGACGGGATATTCGGGGATGTAGCCCTTGAGGTGGCGCATGCCGAGGTTATACGAGCAGTTGAGCATGCCGCAGTAGGCGTCGCCGCGGCCGTTGATCAGGTCGCCGTCGCCCTCGGCGGCCGCCACGAACATGCAGGGGCCGTCAAAGTACTTGGCGATCAGGGTCTCGGGCGTCTCGGGGCCGAAGTTGCCGAGGAAAACGACCAGGGCGTTGCAGCCGGCGGCCTTGACGTCCTCAACGGCCTTGAGCATGTCCTTCTCGTTCTCCACGGTGACCGGGCACTCGTAGATGTTGCCGCCGCAGGTCTTGACGATGGCGGCGCGGCGCTTTTTGGAAAGCGCGATGGGGAAGCAGTCGCGGGAAACGGCGACGATGCCGAGCTTGACTTCGGGAATGTTGCTCATCATGTCAGATATCCTCCTCAATGTCGATGTTTTCACCTTTCAGACCTACGTGCGCGCCGTTTCCGGCCTCTCTGGACGAGGGGTGCGCCAGCAGCCACTTGTTGCGGGCGGTCATCCACAGGTCTTCTTCGCATTTCGGCTCGAATTCGGGTTTTTCCGTGTTGGTGCCCTTCGGCAGCGCCACCGCCACGCGGAAGCCGCTGCGCGCGTTGGTGTGGCACGGAGCGTAGTGCAGCGTGGTCGCCCAGACCTCGACCGCGGCGCCGGCCGGGACGCGGAAGGCCTTCACCTTTTCCGTGTCGAGCATGCCGCCCTCGACCTCGTCGAGCTTGCCCAGCAGCAGGATGAAGTCCTTCGTGCCGATGTTCACCTCGCTGTCGCGGTGATACTCCAGGCAGTTGAGCTTCGTGTTCCAGCCCCAGCACATGCCGAGCTGGATCGGCATGCCGCCGTAGGCGCGGTCGCGCAGCTCGGAAAAGATCGCGCAGTCCTCCAGGCTTTCGATGCCGGGGAGATAAGCCGTGCCCTCCTTGGGCATGTCGATCTTTTCCATGGCGGAGAGCAGCTCGGCGGTGTCATAGCCGTCGAGAAGCTTGCCGTAGGAACGGAATTCTGGATCGGAAACGGAATAAATGTGCATCTTGCTCCTCCTTTATCGAATTTCCGGGAACAGCTCTTTGAGCGCCGGATAGATCTTGCGGAACTGCTGATACCGCGCCTCATAGCGCGCCGTGAGTTCGGGATCGGGCTCGGTCGTGGAGGCGAGCTCGACGAGCGCGTCCGCCGCGGCCTGCACGCTGGGATATTCCCCGCAGCCGACCATCGCGAGCATCGCGCCGCCGTAGCCGGGGCCCTGCTCGGTCTTGACCATGTCCAGCGGGATGCCGAGGACGTTGGCAAAGATCTTGCGCCACAGCGGCGACTTCGCGCCGCCGCCGCAGATGCGGCTGCGCGGGATGTCGATGCCGAGCGACTTTGCGATCTCAAAGCTGTCGCGGATCGCGAAGGCCACGCCCTCGAGCACCGCCTGCACGAGATCCGCGCGGCCGGAGTCCATCGTCATGCCGATGAAGGTGCCGCGGGCGTTGACGTCGTTGATCGGGCTGCGTTCGCCCATGAGGTAGGGCAGGAAGAACACGTGGTTGCGCCCGAGCTTCTCGTCTGTGATGTCCGCCTGCTCGGCGGCGTAGTCGGAGGTGCCGAGGATATCCTCGCACAGCCACTTGTTGCAGCTGGCCGCCGAAAGCATGCAGGCCATCAGATGCCAGCCGCCGTCAGCGTGGGCGAAGGCATGGAGCGCATTGTGGGGATCCACACCGAATTTCCGCGAGGAGATGAAGAGCGTGCCGGAGGTGCCGAGCGAGAGGTTGCAGCCGCCCTCGCCCACGACGCCCGTGCCGACCGCCGCCGCGGCGTTGTCGCCCGCGCCGGCCACGACCGCGCAGTCGCGCGGCAGGCCCAGCGCGCCGGAGACGAAGCCCTGGATCGTGCCGATGACCTCGTAGCTCTCGAAGAGCCTGGGCATCTGCGCGTCCGTCAGGCCGCAGATCTCCATCATCTCCTTCGACCAGCATTTGTGCTCGACGTCGAGCAGCAGCATGCCGGAGGCGTCGGAATAATCGCAGCTGTGCACACCGGTGAGACGGTAGTTGATATAGTCCTTGGGCAGCATGATCTTCGCGATGCGCGCGAAGTTGTCCGGCTCGTTTTTGCGCATCCACAGCAGCTTGGGCGCCGTGAAGCCCGCGAAGGCGATATTCGCCGTGAGCGCGGAGAGCTTTTCCTTGCCGACGACGTTGTTGAGGTATTCCACCTCCTCGCCGGTGCGGCCGTCGTTCCAGAGAATGGCCGGACGGATCACTCGGTCCTGCGCGTCGAGCGCGACGAGGCCGTGCATCTGTCCGCCCACGCCGATGCCGCGGATCTCGGACTTGTCCGTGTGCTCCGTCAGCTGGAGGATGCCGTGCTGAACGGCCTTCCACCAGTCCTCCGGGCTCTGCTCGGACCAGCCGGGCTGCGGGAAGGACAGGGGATACTCCTTCGTGACCTCGCCGAGGATCTGCCCGCGTCCATCGACGAGCAGCAGCTTGACGGCCGAGGTCCCGAGGTCGATGCCGATGAATTTTTTGTTGATGGGGACCACCTCCGGGAAAAAAGTTTTGTCACGGGCCCTTCGGCCCGGATCGATCAGCGCAAAGAGGGAACGGGGAGATACGCAAAGCGCCTGACGGGGATCAGTCCCCTTCGGGCGTTTTGCCTGTCTCCTCCGTTTTTTCCTTCGCCGTATCACGGCGATAGCACAGGAAGCTGTAAACGCCGAAGCCCAGCCCGGCCGCCATGAAGCCCAGACCGAAGCCCCAGGCCGCGGCGGCGGAGAGTGTGGAGGCGCCGGCAAGAAAATCGCGCAGGAGGTCGAAGCCCAGGTAGACGAGATAGGCCGCGACCGCGAGGCGCAGCGCAAAGAAATTGCTCACGCGGTTTTTCCCCGCCGCGGCGCTTTCTTTTTTCTTCTCGTCCATTCCCGTTTCCCCTCCCGCGCGCTTTTTGCGGAAAACGGACGGCTGTATGGAACGCAGCCGTCCGTATTCGCAGAACTCAGCTGTTCTTCTTCTTGGAAATGACGTCGAAGATGACGGCGGCCAGGAGCACGAGGCCCTTGACGACCTTCTGGTAGTTCGCGTCGACGCCCATGATGCTCATGCCGATGTTGATAACGCCCATCAGCAGAGCGCCGATGATAACGCCGGGCACGGTGCCGACGCCGCCGTAAGCGGAGGCGCCGCCGATGAAGCAGGAGCCGATGGCGTCCATCTCATAGTTCTGGCCGTAGGTCGGCTGCGCCGAGGTCATACGGGCGATCGTCAGGATGCCCGCCAGGCCCGCGAGCAGGCCCATGTTGGCGTAGGCAAAGAAGTAGATCTTTCTCGTGTCGATACCGGAGAGTTTGGTGGCCGTCTCGTTGCCGCCGATGGCGTAGAGATAACGGCCGACCGTGGTCTTGGAGGTGATGTAGGTGTAGATCAGCACCACGACCGCGACCCACAGCAGCGCCATCGGGATGCCCTTGTACTGGGCCAGGCGCATCGTGAAGAAGACCACGACCGCCACGATGACCACGGACTTGACGACCGTCTTGATCAGCGCGTCGACCTCAAGGCCGTTGCGCTTGCGGACGGCGCGGCTGCGGACCGTGAAGAACAGGTACAGCGCGCAGGCCACGATGCCGACCACGACGCACAGAAGGTTGATGCCGTCGCCGTGGAAGACGTCGGGCACATAGCAGTTGGCGCCGCCGCCGAAGAGCTGGACGAACTTCTCGTTGGTGACGGAGACCGTCTTGCCCTGCAGCACGACGTTGGACAGGCCGCGGAAGACCATCATGCCCGAGAGCGTCGTGATGAAGGGCGGGACCTTGACGTAGGCGATCCAGAAAGCCTGCCACGCGCCGATCAGCAGACCGACCGCGAGCATGACCAGCACCGCCAGCCACATGTTCATGTCCTTGCGCATCATGACGGCGCCGACCGTGCCGACGAAGCAGACGACCGAGCCGACGGACAGGTCGATGTTGCCGCCGGTGAGGATGCACAGCAGCATGCCGGTGGCCAGAACGAACACGTAGGCGTTCTGGGCGATGATATTCGTCAGGTTCTGCGGCAGAAGCAGCTTGCCGTTGGTGCGCCAGGCGAAGAAAGCCGTCACCAGCACCAGCGCGATGATCATCGTGTACTTCTGAACAAAGTTCAGGATCTTTGTCTTTGTCGTCATTGCTCTTTCTCCTTTTCTCCCTTTGCCGGATCAGTGGAAAGTATGCAGGCCATGATCTTTTCCTGGCTGGCGTCCGCCTGATCGAATTCGCCGACGATGCGGCCCTCGTTGAGCACGTAGATCCTGTCGCTCATGCCCAGGACCTCCGGAAGCTCCGAGGAGATCATGATGACGGATTTTCCGGCCGCCACCAGATCGTTGATGATGCAGTAGATCTCGTATTTTGCGCCGACGTCGATGCCACGGGTGGGCTCGTCGAGGATCAGGATGTCCGGGTCGGCGTACATCCACTTGGCGAGCAGCACCTTCTGCTGGTTGCCGCCGGAGAGGTTGCCCACGTTCTGCAGGACCGAGGGCGTCTTGGTGTTGAGCTTTTTGCGGTATTCCTCGGCCACCGCAAGCTCCTTGTCGTGGTCGATCACGCCGCGCGTGCACACGCCCTTGAGGTTGGCGAGCGTGGTGTTGACGGAGATCGGGTTCGACAGGATCAGGCCGCTGCCCTTGCGGTCCTCGGTGACGTAGGCCAGGCCCGCGTCGATCGCCTGGCGCGGCGAGTGGAGCTTGACCTCCTTGCCGTGGATCTCCACGGTGCCGGAGATCTCGGCGCCGTAGCTGCGGCCGAAGATCGACATCGCAAGCTCGGTGCGCCCCGCGCCCATCAGGCCGGAGAAGCCGACGACCTCGCCCTTGCGCACATGGAAGGATACGTCGTCGATGATCTTCTTCTCCGTGTAGACCGGGTGGTAGACGTTCCAGTGCTTGACCTCGAGCGCGACCTCGCCGATCTCGACGCCGTGGCGCTTCGGGAAACGGTCGTCCATCTCGCGGCCGACCATGCCGCGGATGATGCGGTCCTCGCTGATGTCGTCGACGCCCTTGTGCAGGGTCTCGATCGTCTTGCCGTCACGCAGGATCGTGATGTCGTCCGCGACATAGGAGACCTCGTTGATTTTGTGCGAAATGATGATCGAGGTCATGCCCTGCTTTTTGAATTCCAGCAGCAGGTCCAGCAGAGCCTGCGAGTCCTCCTCGTTGAGGGAGGAGGTCGGCTCGTCCAGAATCATCAGGCGTGCGTTCTTCGCCAGCGCCTTCGCGATCTCGACCATCTGCTGCTTGCCGACGCCGATGTCCTTGATCAGCGTCTTGGACGACTCGGTCAGGCCGACGATCTTGAGGTACTTGGTGGCCTCGGCGTGCGTCTTGTCCCAGTTGATGGCGTAGCTCTTGCCCTGCTCGTTGCCCAGGAACATGTTTTCGCCGATGCTCATATAGGGCACGAGCGCCAGCTCCTGGTGGATGATGACGATGCCCTTTCCCTCGCTGTCCTTGATCTTGGAGAACTTGCATACTTCTCCTTCGTACACAATGTCTCCTGAGTAGCTGCCGTAGGGGTACCAGCCGCTGAGCACGTTCATCAGCGTGGATTTTCCCGCGCCGTTTTCGCCGACCAGAGCGTGGATGCTGCCCCGCTCGACGGCGAAGTTGACGTTGTCAAGCGCCTTGACGCCCGGGAATTCCTTGGTGATCCCCCGCATTTCCAGAATGTAGTCCGCCAAACTATCCCCTCCAAACCCGAGAGTGTATTTGCTTATTCTGCCGGACGAAAGACCGTCCGGGCCGGCCGAAAAGCTCGCTCGTCCGCTCGGCCGGCTCTCTTCCCGGCTGCGCGCCGGAAAAGATTCCTAAACTGATTTTACAAATTTGCGCTTCGACTGTCAAGGCGCTTTTGCGCCGATCGCGCGCTGTTTTTTGCCGCGGCGTTCAGCCCTGCCCGTAGTAGGCGTTTTTGCCGTGCTTGCGCAGATAGTGCTTGTCCTGCAGCTCCTGCGGGGCGGGTCTGACCTGGGGGTTGATCTGCTCGCAGCGGTAGGCCATTTTGGCGACCTCCTCGAGCACGACCGCGTTGTGCACGGCCTCGAAGGGATCCCTGCCCCAGGCGAAGGGCCCGTGGTTTTTGCACAGGCAGCCGGGCACGGCCGCGGGGTCTTTGCCGAGGCGGGCAAACTCGCCGACGATCAGAAGGCCGGTGTTGCGCTCATACGCCTGCTCGATCTCGTCCTTTGTCAGGCAGCGCAGGCATGGGATCTCGCCGTAGAAGTAATCCGCGTGGGTCGTGCCGTAGCAGGGGATGTCCCGCCCGGCCTGCGCCCAGGAGGTCGCATAGCTCGAATGGGTATGGACGACGCCTCCGAGCGCGGGGAAGGCCTTGTAGAGCTTCACATGCGTGGCCGTGTCGCTGGAGGGCTTCCATTTGCCCTCGACGACCCTGCCGTCGAGATCGACCAGGACCATGTCCTCCGGGCCCATCCCCTCGTAGGGGACGCCCGAGGGCTTGATCGCGACGAGACCGCTTTCACGGTCGATCCCGCTGACGTTGCCCCAGGTGAAGGTCACGAGACCGTAGCGCGGCAGCAGGAGGTTGGCCTCGCAGACGCGCTTTTTGAGTTCTTCGAGCATTTCACATCACCTCGACGGCGCATCTCTCCACCGGCAGCGCCTTCTTGTAGCGCTCCAGGAAAGCGTTGAAGCCTTCCCTGTCCGCCTCGTCCGCCGTCAGCGTGGAAGAGCTCGCCCCGGCGAAGACCTTGCCGTCGAGATAGTCCGGCAGGCTCTCGTCCGCGCCCTTCCACAGCATGTAGGCCGCGAGCAGCGCCATGCCGTAGGGGCCGCCCTCGCCCGCCGTCTCCATGACGGAGACGGGCGCGCCGACCGCAGCGGAGAGCATCCGCTGCCCGACCTCCGGCGTCTTGAAAAAGCCGCCGTGGCCGTAGAGCTTGTCGATCTCGACGTGCTCGGTCTGCGTGAGGATGTCCAGGCCGATCTTGAGCGTGGCGAGCGCGGAGAGCAGATGCGTGCGCATGAAGTTTGCCAGCGTCAGGCGCGCGTCCGGCGTCCGGGCAAAGACCGGGCGGCCTTCGTCCAGATCCGTCACGCCCTCGCCGGAGAAATAGTTGTAGCTCAGAAGACCGCCGCAGTCCGCGTCGCCCTCGAGGGCTTTGCGGAACAGCTTCGTGAACAGCTCGCCTCTGTCGGCCTTGATCCCCATGAGCTCGCAGAACTCGGCAAAGAGGCCGACCCAGGCGTTGATGTCGCTGGTGCAGTTGTTGCAGTGCACCATCGCGACCGGCAGGCCGTCGGGCGTGGTGACCATGTCGATCTCGCGGTGGACGCCGAGCGGCTTGTCCGTGACGATCATCGCGAAGTCCGAGGTGCCCGCGCTGACGTTGCCCGTTCTCACGCGGACGGAGTTCGTGGCGACCATGCCGGTGCCCGCGTCGCCCTCGCAGGGAGCCACGGGGATGCCCGGGCGCAGCGTGCCCGTGGGATCGAGGAAGAGCGCGCCCGCCTCGGTCAGCTTGCCCGCGTTGGCTCCGGCGGGCAGCACCTTCGGCAGGATCCCGCGCAGGTCGATGCCGCTCAGGGCCTTGAACTTCTGCACCATATTCTCGTCATAGTCGAGCGCTTTGCTGTCGATCGGGAACATGCCGGAGGCCTCGCCGACGCCCATGAGTTTCTCGCCCGTGAGCCGCCAGTGGATATAGCCCGCCAGCGTCGTGAGGAAGGCGATGTCCTTCACATGCTCCTCGCCGTTGAGGACCGCCTGATACAGATGCGCGATGCTCCAGCGCTGCGGGATGTTGAAGCCGAAGAGCGCCGTGAGCTTTTCCGCGGCCTCGCCGGTGATCGTGTTGCGCCAGGTGCGGAATTCCGCAAGCTGTCTGCCGTCCCTGTCGAAGGGCAGATAGCCGTGCATCATCGCCGACACGCCGATCGCGCCGAGCTCCGTCAGCTCGCAACCGTACTTTTCCTTTACGTCGGCCTTCAGCGCGGCAAAGCAGCTGCGCAGGCCGGTGTGGACGGCGTCCATCGAGTAGGTCCAGACGCCGTTGACCAGTTGGTTTTCCCATTCATAGTCGCCCGAGGCGATCGGGAGGAAGTTCTCGTCGATCAGCACCGCCTTGATGCGGGTGCTGCCGAGCTCGATGCCGAGCGCAGTCTTTTTCAGATCCATCACGCCGTTCCTCCTCCCGCGCCGGAAGGCTTTTCTTCGGCGGCCTTCGCCGCAGCCTTTTGCTTCGCCTTGCGCTTGCTCCTGTTCTTGCGCATCAGCACGAGGCTCTGCAGCAGGATGAAGAAGCTCAGCATCGCGCCGCTGGCCATCTCCTGCCACCAGGAGGCGTTGAGCGGGCTCAGCGCGATGATCTTCTGGATCGTGGCGAGGATCATCGAGCCGAAGAAGGTGCCGATCACGTTGCCGACGCCGCCGGTGAGCAGCGTGCCGCCGATGATCGAGGAGGCGATGGCGTCCATCTCGCTGCGCATGGCCACGCTGGCGTTGCCGGCGGGCTTGTGCATCAGGAAGACGAAGCCGGCCAGACCGCTGAGCAGGCCGCTGATCACATAGCTCCAGAAGACGGTGCTCTTGACGTTGATGCCGAGCATCAGCGCGCTCTGCCGGTTGCCGCCGACGGCGTAGATGTTGCGGCCGAGCCTGGTGTAGCGCAGGATCAGGAACATCACGATGACGACGGCGACGGCGACGATCGCGCCGATCTCGATCTTGGCCGGGATCAGGTTGCCGTTCTGGGCGGTATAGCCCAGCCAGGAGATCTTCAGCTTGGTCTTCACCAGGTTCGAAAAGCCCTCGTGCGCCACCTTGACCGGGTTGACGGACAGGATCGTCGTCAGGCCGCGGGCGAGGAACATGCCCGCCAGCGTGACGATGAAGGGCTGGATCTCCAGATGGGCGACGAGGAAGCCCTGCAGCACGCCGAAGCCCAGACCGATGCCCAGCGCGAGCAGCAGCGTCACCAGAATGCTCAGGGAACTGCTCTCGATGTGGTTGTTGTTGAGAAACAGCGCGCAGCTCATGACCGTGAGGCCGATCACGCCGCCGACGCTGATGTTGATGCCGCCGCCGATCATGACGATCGTCAGCGCGCAGGAGATGATGATCAGCGCCGCGTTGTCGTTGAGCAGGTCGAAGATCATCTGGGGCTTGAGGAAGCCGCCCTTGAGCGTAAGGGCAGCGGCTGCGTACATGACGACGAAGATGCCGACGCTGATGTACATCAGCAGCTGCGTATCGGTCAGCGGCTCCCTGACGCGGAGCCGGTTGTTGCCGTTATTCCCCGACATTCAGCTCACCCCCTCTTTCCTGGGGCCGCTCGGAGCCGAGGGCGCGCGCAGGCGCCGCCAGAGGTTCGTCAGAAAGCTCTTGACGACCGGGGAGCCCGCCACGACGATGATGATGATCACGATCGCCTTGTAGGCCTTGACGTTGACCGGGGCCACGTTCATGGCATAGAGCGTGGTGGTCAGCATCTGGATGATATAGGCGCCGAGGATACTGCCGATGAGCTTGAACTTGCCGCCGCCGAGGCTGTTGCCGCCGATGGCGACCGCGAGGATCGCGTCCATCTCGATGTCGACCAGCAGCGTCTTGTGGTTGAGCTGCCCGAGGCGGCACACGCCGATGAGCGCCGCGACGGAGACGCAGACGCCCAGCAGGATGAAGCTGATGAGCTTGATCTTCGTCGGGTTGATGCCGTTGAGCCGGGCCGCGCCCTCGTTGATGCCCACGGACTGGGTGTAGATGCCGAGGCTGGTGAACTTGAAGATCAGCGCCAGCAGCAGACCCACCAGCAGGACCGCGAAGATCGGCGTCGGGATGGGGATGCCCGGGATCGTCATGCCGATGGAGCTGATGATCGGGCTGTTGAGCTGCGGGGTCGCGTCGCCGTTGATCCAGTAGGCGATGGAGCGCGCGCAGGAGTAGAGGATCAGCGTCGCGATCATCGGCTGGATGCGGAAGACCGCGACCAGCGTGCCGTTGAAAAGCTTGAAGAGGATCGTCGCGAGGCAGCAGAGCAGGAATCCGACGATCACGCTCGTGGGCGTGATGCCGCCCATGCCCTGGAGCACCTTGACGAAGACGGCGCCGGAGATCGCGCCGACCGCGCCGACGGAGATGTCCTGGCCGCCGCAGGACGCCGTCACGAGCGTCATGCCCATCGCGATGATGGCCAGCTCGCTCGCGCTGTCGATGATGCTGACGAGGTTGCCGGTCAGCACGATGTTGCCGCTGTTGTTCACGCGCATGACGATGGAGAAAAAGCCGATGTCGCGGAAGAGGTTGAACACGATCAGGATGCCCAGCGCGACCAGCGGGATCAGCAGCTGGCCGAGACCGCCGGAGGCTTTGTTCTTCTTTTTCATCTTACTCCTCACCTCCCGCGATGGTCTTCATGACCTGCGCCTGCGTCAGCTCGTCGCCGGTCAGCTCGCCCACGATGTTGCGGTCGCGCATGACGATGAGCCGCGAGCAGGTGCGCAGCATCTCCTCGATCTCGGAGGAGATGAAGGTGACGCTCATGCCCTCCTCGGCCAGCTTGAGCACCAGCTTCTGGATCTCGAGCTTGGTGCCGACGTCGATGCCGCGCGTCGGCTCGTCCAGGATCAGATACTGCGGGTGCGTCAGCAGCCAGCGGGCCAGGATGACCTTCTGCTGGTTGCCGCCGGAGAGCGATTTGATCGGCGTGTCCTGCGAGGCGGTCTTGATGTCGAGCGCCTTGATGTATTCGTCGGCGAAGGCCTCTGCCTTCGCGCGCGGGATCGGGTGGTTCATGCCGCGGATGGTCTGCAGGGCGAGGATGATGTTCTCGCGCACCGAGAGGTCCGCGATGATGCCGTCGCGCTTGCGGTCCTCCGGCAGGTAGCCGATGCCGTTCTTCATCGCCTCGTGCGGGTTGGAGACGCGCACGGCCTTGCCGTTGATCTTCACCTTGCCGCCCGTCACCTGGTCCGCGCCGAAGATGGCGCGCACGCTCTCGCTGCGGCCCGAGCCCAGCAGGCCGGTGAAGCCGTTGACCTCGCCCTTGCGGATGCTGAAGTCGAAGGGGCGGCACTCGGAGCTGGAAAGCCCCTCCGCCTCGTAAACGACCTCGTCCTGCGCGCCCTTGCCCTTCTGGAACTGTTCGAGCTCGGCCAGGTCGTCGAGGCTCTTGCCGATCATCTTGGCGACCAGCTCCACCTGCGGCAGATCCTTGACCGCATACTCGCCCACCAGCTCGCCGTTGCGCAGGACCGTGATCCGGTCGCTGACCTCGTAGACCTGCTCGAGGAAGTGCGTGACAAAGACGATGCCCACGCCTCTGGCCTTCAGATCCCGCATGAGCTGGAAGAGCATGGCCACTTCTTTATCGTCAAGCGAGGAGGTCGGCTCGTCGAGGATCAGGACCTTGCAGTTCATATCCACGGCGCGCGCGATGGCCACCATCTGCTGCACCGCGAGGGAACAGCGGGACAGCTCCTGCTTCGCACGGGCCGGTATGCCCAGATTGTCGAGGATCTCCGTCGCTCTTTTTTCGTAGTCTTTCCAGTGAACGAGCCTGTCGCTCGTTCTGCCGATGAACATGTTTTCCGCGACCGTCAGGTTCGGGCAGAGCGTGATCTCCTGATAGACGGTGCTGATACCGATGTTCTGGGCCTGCTGAGGAGAATGAATGTGCGCCTCGCCCGGGCATCCCTCGATCTCGATGCTGCCCGCGTCCTTTTCATAGACGCCCGTGAGCACCTTGATCAGCGTGGATTTCCCTGCGCCGTTTTCTCCCATCAACGCATGGATCTCGCCCTTGCGCAGCGTAAAATCCACGTTGTTCAGAGCTCTAACGCCCGGAAAACTCTTGCAGATCCCGCGCATGGACAAAACGATTCCGTCTTCCATCCGTTCATCTCCTGTTCGATAGTCTGTGTATACGGGGAGATCGCTTTGAAAAAACGCGCTGTGGATCGCGGATTCCTCCACTTTCCACACCGCGCTGTTTGTTTATTCTATGAATGCGTCAGTCTCGTGCGGGAAAGGATCAGCCGAGGCCGTAGGTGTCGATGTCGGCCTGGGTGATGGTGGTGGCGTCGAAGCCCTTCTCGATGGAGATGATCTGGTTGAGCTCGTTCAGGCCCTCGATCTGGCCGCCGGCCTCAAGGGTCTTGATCATTCCGTCGATCACACCGGCCTGGAACGGGCTGCACTGGCCGTCGTAGTTCCACTCGCCGGCAAGCAGCTTCTCCAGAGCCCACTTGTTGCAGTCAAAGCCCATGACGATGACGTCGCCGTTCACACCGTGGGTGATGCCCGCGGCGTCAAGCGCCTGGACAACACCGTCGGCCATGCCGTCGTTCTCGGCGTAGACGATGTTGAACTCTTCGCCGGCGTCGATGGCGGCCTTCGCGATCTTGTTGGCCTCGTTGGGATCCCAGCTGTCGCCGCCGGTGCCTTCGCGGACGATGGTCCACTTGTCGTCAGCAGCGCACTTCTCGGTCAGAGGATCGCTGCGGCCGATCTGGGCGGCGCTGCCCAGCTGGCCCTGGATGTGCAGGATCTTGTACTCGTCAAGGCCAAGGCTCTCGAGCCAGGCAACGGCGGTCTCGCCCTCCTGACGCATGTCGGAGACGACAGCGGCAGTGTAGAGGCTGGGATCGCAGTCGATCATACGGTCGAACAGGAAGACCTTGATGCCGGCCTCCTGGGCCTCTTCAAGGACTTCGTCCCAACCGGTGGTCTCAGCGGCGGAAACAAGGATGTACTTCACTTCGGCGGTGATGAAGCCCTTGGCGCCCTCCAGCTGCTTGTCGGCGGTGGGGGCGGTGACGAAGGTGGCGTCATAGCCGTTCTCTTTGGTGAAGGTGTCGGTCAGATCCTTGACGTTGGCCTGGCGGTAGCCGGACTCGGACGGGTCAAGGTTGATGATGCCGACGGGGATGAGCTCGGCGGCGGCGGGGGCGGCGGCAACGGTGTTGGGATCGATGCCGAGCTGCTCAAAGGTGTAGTAGCCGGAGTCGATGAGCAGTTCCTTGTAGTTGTCGACCGTGCAGGCCACGGGCTCGCAGAGGAAGCTGGGGATAACGCCGGTGCCGTTGTCGTAGGTCTCGGTGTCGTTGATCGGGGGCTCCTGGCCCTTCATCAGCGCGTCGACCATCTCAACGACCTTGGCCGCGAGGGTACGGGTGTCTTTGAAGACGGACATGGACTGCTTGCCCTCGATGAGGTTCTTCATGATGGCGATGTCGCAGTCCTGACCGGTGATGACC
>JBGUZD010000070.1:0-23300 GCA_045222695.1 Candidatus Limivicinus sp. | reverse complement strand
CTCGTCGACGGAGGCGTAGACCACCTTTTTCAGGCGGGAGACGAAATCGTCCGCCTGGCGGTAGAGGTCGGTGCTCTCGTCGCCCTGGCCGGAGATGATCAGCGGGGTCCTGGCCTCGTCGATGAGGATCGAGTCGACCTCGTCGACGATCGCGAAGACGTGTCCGCGCTGGACCATGTCGCGCTTGTAGAGCGCCATGTTGTCGCGCAGGTAGTCGAAGCCCATCTCGTTGTTCGTGCCGTATGTAATGTCGCAGTTGTAGGCCGCGCGGCGCTCCTCGCTCGTGAGGCCGTGGACGATCAGGCCGACCGTCAGACCCATGAAGCGGTGCACCTTGCCCATCCACTCGCTGTCGCGGCGGGCCAGGTAGTCGTTGACGGTGACGATGTGCACGCCCTCGCCCGTGAGGGCGTTGAGATAGGCGGGCAGCACGGCGACGAGCGTTTTGCCCTCGCCGGTCTTCATCTCGGCGATGCGGCCCTGGTGCAGCACGATGCCGCCGATGAGCTGGACGCGGAAGGGCTTCATGCCCAGCACGCGCCAGGCGGCCTCGCGGGCCGCGGCGAAGGCCTCCGGCAGGATGTCGTCGGTCGTCTCGCCCTTCTGAAGGCGCGCGCGGAACTCGCCCGTCTTGGCCTGCAGCTCCTCGTCGCTGAGCGCGGCGTAGGTCTTGTCCAGGCGCTCGATCGCGTCGGCGATGGGGTATATTTTCTTCAATTCGCGCTCGGAATAGCTTCCGAAGATCTTATCCAAAAGTCCCATTGATCGTTTATGCCTTTCCCAGGTACGCTCATATGCAAACAGAGCGCATGATTACAAAATAAGAGTATAGCACAAGTTTTCGCAGAATAAAAGTAAATTCTTGTGCTTTGAAAAAGGCTATGGTAAAATATCTTGATAGTTTTTGACAAGGAGGGGCGGGAATGGAACATCAGATGCGTCATCGCTTCATCTGGCGCTTTTTCCGTCCGCTGGTGCGGCTGATCCTGTTTTTCCGCTTCAACTACCGCTGCAGGACCTCGTCGATCAGGGGGCCTTACATCGTCGTGTGCAACCACGTCACGGACTGGGACCCGCTGCTCGTCGGCGCGGCCTTCCGCCACCAGATGTATTTCCTCGCCAGCGAGCACATCATGCGCCTCGGCTTCGTCTCGCGGCTGCTGGACTGGCTGGTGCATCCGATCGTGCGCCAGAAGGGCGGCAGCGCCGCCGGCGCGGTCAAGGAGATGCTGCGCGCCCTCAAAGCCGGCTGCAGTGTCGCCTTCTTCCCGGAGGGCAACCGGACCTGGGACGGCGTGACGCGCGACTTCCCCGCCTCGACGGGCAAGCTGGTGAAAACGAGCGGCGTCAGTCTCGTCACCTTCCGCCTGCGCGGCGGCTATCTGTCCTCTCCGCGCTGGTCGGGCGACACGGCCCGCCGCGGCGAGCTGCGCGGCGAGCTGGTGAAGGTCTATACGCCCGAGGAGCTCAAGGGCATGAGCGCGCTGCAGATCAACGCCGCGATCGCGCGCGATATTCACGTGGACGCCTATGAAGACCAGCGCAGCCGCCCGGTGCTCTACCGCGGCAAACGCCTGGCCGAAAATCTCGAGACGCTGCTGTTCATCTGCCCGAAATGCTTTTCGCGCGGGACGCTGCGCTCTGCGGACGACAGCTTCTCCTGCAGCCGCTGCGGCTTTGAGACGCGCTACGCGCCCACCGGCGTTTTCGTCGGCGGCGACGCGCCCTTTCCCGACGTGCGCAGCTGGAACCGCTGGCAGGACAAGCAGATCGAGAAGCTCTGCGCGGAGGCGAAGGACGACGAGCCCATCTTCTCCGACGAGGGGCTGGAGCTCTACAGCGTCCAGACCGGCCGCTCGAGCGAGCTGATCGCGCGCGGCGACATCGCGCTCTACCGCGACCATCTCGAGCTGCCCGGCGGCATTTCCCTGCCGGTGAACGAGATCACGGGCATGTCCCTGCGCGGGCCGACGGACCTGTATATCGGCAGCGCCAACGGCAGCAGCTTTCTTCTGCGCACGCACCTCGCGCTCTGCACGCACAAGTATCTCTCCGCCTGCGTCCGGCTCGGCAGCCCGGTCGGCGTGGGCGTTTGATCCCGGTAACTTGACAGAAGATGGGGTAAAGAAAGATGAACGCTTTGGGTTTTGACAACGACAAATACGTCAAGCTGCAGTCCCAGAACATCCGCGACCGTATCTCCCAGTTCGGCGGCAAGCTGTATCTGGAGTTCGGCGGCAAGCTCTTCGACGACTACCACGCCGCGCGCGTGCTGCCCGGCTTCAAGCCGGACAGCAAGGTGAGGATGCTCCTCGAGATGAAGGACGTGGCCGAGATCGTCATCGCCATCTCCGCGGACGACATCGAGCGCTCGAAGCGCCGCGGCGATCTGGGCATCACCTACGAGGACGACACCCTGCGCCTGATCGACGCCTTCCGCGGGATCGGGCTGTATATCGGCAGCGTCGTCGTGACGCACTACCGCGGCCAGGCCATCGCCGACAAGTTCATGAAGCGGCTCGAGGCGCTGGGCGTGCGGACCTACCGACACTATATCATCCCGGACTACCCCTCCAACGTCGCGCTGATCGTCTCGGAGGACGGCTTCGGGAAGAACGATTTTATCGAGACCGAGCGCAGCCTGATCGTCGTAACGGCGCCCGGCCCGGGGAGCGGCAAGATGGCCACCTGCCTGAGCCAGCTCTATCACGAGCACAAGCGCGGCGTCGACGCCGGCTACGCCAAGTTCGAGACCTTCCCGATCTGGAACCTGCCGCTCAAGCACCCGGTCAACCTGGCCTACGAGGCGGCGACGGCCGACCTGGACGACGTGAACATGATCGACCCCTTCCATCTCGAGGCCTACGGCAAGACCACGGTCAACTACAACCGCGACGTCGAGATCTTCCCCGTGCTGGAGGCGATCTTCAAGTCGATCTACGGCGAGAGCCCCTACAAGAGCCCCACCGACATGGGCGTGAACATGGCCGGCTACTGCATCTTCGACGACGAGGCCTGCTGCGAGGCCTCGAAGCAGGAGATCATCCGCCGCTGGTACGCCGCCGCCTGCGCGGTGCGCCAGGGCCTTTCCGAGCCCTCGGAGATGCGCAAGATCGAGCTGATCATGAACTCGCTCGATATCGGCGCGAAGGACCGTCCCGTCGTCGGCGCCGCGCTCGCGCGCGCCGAGGCCACCGGCGGCCCCGCCGTCGCGATCGAGCTGCCGGACGGCAGGATCATCACGGGCAAGACGAGCTCGCTGCTCGGCGCGTCGTCCGCCTGTTTGATGAACGCGCTCAAAGCCCTCGCGGGCATCGACAAAAAGCTGCCGCTGATCGCGGCGGGCGTGATCCAGCCGATCCAGCACCTGAAGGTGGAGCACCTGGGCAACCACAACCCGCGCCTGCACACCGACGAGCTGCTCATCGCGCTGTCGATCTGCGCCGTGACCAACCCCATGGCGGAGCTCGCCATCGACCAGCTGGGCAAGTTGCGCGGCTGCGAGGCGCACTCCTCCGTCATCCTCTCGCACGTGGACTCCGACCTGTTCAAGAAGCTCGGCGTGAACGTCACCTTCGAGCCGAAGTATCAGGCCAAAAAACTGTATCACAAGTAAAGGGAGGCCCTCTGACATGCCTACCGCCTGGAACCGTACCCCCGAGGAATTCCATAAGATCTACGTCGCCAACACCGACGCCTTCTACCGCGTCGGCAGCATCTCGCTCTCCGAGGAGCTGGACAAGTTCATGACCTCCTGCGCGCTCGGCCTGTGGAGCAAGGCCGGCAGCATCACGCAGCGCCACGTCGACATGGCCAATCAGATCTATTCCCGCAGCAGGCCGCGCCCGACCTGGATGCTCTGGACGCTGACGAGCTCGGTCTGCGACAGCGAGGTCTTCCTCCCGCCGGTGTTCTTCTGGAACCTGGCCGAGAGCGACGCCAAACGCGGCTCGGAGACCTCCCGCACCTTTATCCGGATGCTGACGAACATCCTGCTCTACCTCGCGGCGGTCGACGACGACGTGACCTACGCCGAGGCCGAGTATATCACCGAGTGCACCGACAAGCTGACCGCCATCTGCGACACCAGCGGCGTGCGCAAGTCCAAGGAGGCGCTCAACCCGCTCGACTTCGTCACCAGCGGCGAGCCGAGCTTCACCGAGAAGCATCCGCCCCAGACCCAGACCTCCGGCGGCAGGAGCGAGACCAACGCCAAGACCGAGGAGCCGGAGAAAAAGCCCGACCTCGACGAGCTGATGGCCGAGCTTGAGGGCCTGATCGGTTTGGAAAACATCAAGAAGGACATCAAGAGCCTGATGAACCTCATCAAGGTGCGCAAGCTGCGCCAGCAGAACGAGCTGCCCGTCGCCCCGATGTCGATGCACATGGTGTTCATGGGCAACCCCGGCACCGGCAAGACCACGGTGGCGCGGCTCGTCGGCGGGCTCTACGCCGCGATCGGCGCGCTGGAAAAGGGCCAGCTCGTCGAGGTGGACCGCTCCGGTCTCGTGGCCGGCTACGTCGGACAGACCGCGCTCAAGACCCAGGAGGTCATCAAGTCCGCCCTCGGCGGCGTGCTCTTCATCGACGAGGCCTATTCTCTCTCCAACGGCGGCGAGAACGACTTCGGCCGCGAGGCCATCGAGACGCTCCTCAAGGCTATGGAGGACCACCGCGACAATCTCGTCGTGATCGTCGCGGGCTATACCGAGCCGATGCGCGAGTTCCTCGACTCCAACCCCGGTCTCGAGTCGCGCTTCAACAAATTCTTCTACTTCCAGGACTACACTGGTCCGGAGCTCATGGGCATCTTCCTGCTGCAGTGCAAGAAGAACGGCTACGTCCTCAGCCCGGAGGCCGACGAGGCGGCAAGAAAGCTCTTCGACGAGCTCTACGCCGAGCGCGGCGAGAACTTCGGCAACGGCCGCTACGTCCGCAACCTCTTTGAGGACATGGTCGTGCGCCACTCCAACCGCGTCGCGCAGATGGAGACCGAGCCGACGAAGGACGATCTGATGACCGTCCTGCCGGAGGATCTCGAGGATCCCGAGGAAGTCGCGGAAGAAACCGAAGAAAAGTAAAAAAAGAGAGGGGGCGGAGAGCCCCCTTTCTTCGTACAATCGATCAAAGGCAGAAGCTTTCTGATAAGCTTCTGCCTTTGCCTTTCAAGCTGTCGGCAACTTGAAAGCGAGGGCGCCGTCGGCGCCCTCGCTTTTTGTATGGAGCGTTATTCGATATCCAGGATACCGTCGAAGCCGGTCACGGCAAAGACTTCCGCCACGACTTCGTTGACGTTTTTGACCTTCATGCCGCCCTTGCAGCTCATGCGCTTGTGCGCGCTCAGAAGCACGCGCAGTCCGGCGGAAGAGACGTAGTCCAGGTCTGCAAGATCCAGAACAAGGCTGTCCGCGTCGTTCAGGGACGCTTTCAGCTCCGCCTCCAGCTGCGGGGCGCTGAGTGTATCCAGATGTCCCGCCAGGGCGAGGCACAGCGTTTTGTCGTCTTGCTTTTTCAGTATGGTCATGTTCTTCTCCTTTCGATCAGCCGAAGCTCTTGATCACCGTCATGTCGATGCTGCCGCCCCGAATGGCGATCTTCACCTTGTCCGCAACGCTCTTGAGGACGGACTTTTCAAACTCGTCCCATTCCGGGTTCTCCGCCGGGTGCACCACCAGGTCCTTGTAGACCTCGTCGGGAATGCCGTCGTCGCTGTTGTCGGGATAGCTGGCGAGCGACTCCTCGAGGATGTCGCGCAGCTTGCCGAGGAAGGTCGCGGCCGCTTCGTTTTTGCGGGAGCTCGCGCTCTGGATCAGAAGGCTGCGTTTTTCCTTGTCCATCACGGTCTTGGTGGACAGATGCAGCTGAAAGTCCTTCCCTTCGTTTTCGAGCCAGAAGCTGGCCTTCATTTCGCCCGTCACGCTGCGGGCCAGAGAGAGCATTTCCTCCGCGCAGAGCCGGAGCTGCAGTTCTTCCTTGTGGTCCAGGCCGCGATAGCGAGCGACTCTTTCGACTTCCATGATGGCGTCTTCAAAGCCGTAGCCCTGGTTATCGATACGGATAACGTCAGATTTCATGAACTCATTTCCTTTCCGTGCTGTATCGTTTTGCCCCTAGCGTTTTCAGGTTTTCCGATCAATATTACTATAAACGAAAACAAGCGCAAGTGCAACTAATTTCATCACGATATCGCCCGTGTTTTTTCTTTTCCGCCGCGGCCGGTTTTCGGGAGCTCCCGGCGGAAAAGCAAAAAAGAAGTCCGGCCCCGCCTTTTTGAAATAGGCGGGGCCGGACCGGTCTTACTTGAAGGTCTCGCGCGGCTTGTAGAATTCGAAGATCACCGCGTCCTGGCCCTTTTCGTTGCGCGGCTCGTGCGAGGTCCAGGCCACGCGCATCGCGCCGAGCAGCTCGGAGAAGCGCACCGCGAGAGGGCGCTTTACCAGCTTGTAGGCGATGAACTGCGGGCGGGCGAGGAAGTTCAGCAGGCAGTTGCGCAGCAAAAAGCCCTGCAGCGCGCTGCGGTCCTTGTACTCGTCGGTCGCGAGCTGTCCGCGCAGCAGCTCCGGCGCGTGGAAGCGGAACCACGCGACGATCATGGGATTGAAGCTCTCGACGCAGATCTCGCCGGGGTAGGCGGCGATCAGATCGTAGGTCTTGCGGCACAGCTCGCGGTTGCGCGGGCCGTTTTTGAGCTCGCAGATGATCGCGCCGCGGCCGCGCACGGTGTTGAGCACGTCGGAGAAAAGCGGGATGCGCTCCTCGGTGCCGCAGAGGGAGAATTTCTGCAGCTCGGAAAAGGTGTAGTCCCATACCTTTCCCTCGATGCCGCAGACGCGCTTGAGATCATCGTCGTGGAAGACGACGACCTGGCCGTCTTTGCTCAGCTGGACGTCCAGCTCCATGCCGTAGCCGGCGGCGGAGGCCAGTTCAAAAGCCTTCAGGGAGTTCTCCGGCACGCTCTTGTCGCGGCTGTGCAGGCCGCGGTGGGCAAAGTTGCGGCCCCAGAAGGGCGCCTTCTGTCCCTTGGTCGCCCGGCCGGGCGCGAGCAGGAAGCTCGGCAGCGCGACGGCGGCCGCCCCGCAGGCAAGCAGGATCTTTTCAGTCTTTTTCATATCACACCTCTTCAATCGTCCGCTCCGAGGGCCTCGATGCCCGTGACGTTCGCGACCTTGCCGGCCTTGATGTTCCTGACCAGCGCGGTGAAGACCGTGCAGCTCAGAAGCGTCAGGATGCAGGCGTAGACCGGCAGCGCGCGCCAGGCCATCGCGGCCTTGAGCACCAGGCCGAGCAGGATCGGCGTGACGGTCTGGGCCGACATGGAGGCGGCGTAGTAGAAGCCGGTGAACTTGCCGATCTTCTTCGACGAGCAGAGCTCGACGACCATCGGGAAGGAGCAGTTGTGCACCAGCGCCATGCCGAAGCCCTTGAGCACCCACACGGCGTAGAGCAGCACGGGGAAGGTGAACTCGCCGTGCGCCGAGCCGGCCTTGACCAGGTTGGTCGGACGCACGAAGCACATGACGACGAGGCCGACAAAGGTGATCATCAGGCCCGTGGAGATCGTCCACTTGCGGCCGATCTTTTCGGCGATGCCGCCGGCGATCGCAAAGCCGATCACCGAGGCAAGGCCACCGAGGATCGTGAGGATCATCGTGGCGCTGGAGACGGACTTGAGGTAGTAGATGACGTAGTTGCCGATGTAGGTGCCCAGCGCGTTGTCGGACATGAACCACAGGAACTCGGCGCCGAGGATGGCCAGGAGCATGGCCTTGTTCTCGCGGCTCATCGGCTTGTCGTCGTCGATCGGCGTGGCGACGGCGGCCAGCTGCTCGCCGATCTCCATCTCGTCCCTGAGCTTTTCTGCCAGCTCGTTTTCACGGATGGTCCGGAAGAGCACGAGCGCGGAGATCACCATCAGCACGGAGGCGATGATGAAGGGCATCTCGATGACCCAGATGTTGCGCTCGGCCAGCGGGGCGTTGATGTAGGAGCTCAGCACGTATTTCAGGCCCAGCACGGTGGCGAAGGCGCCGCCGAAGTAGCCCATGATGTTGATGATGCCGTTGGCCTTGGCGCGCAGGGGCTTGGGCGTGATGTCCGGCATCAGCGCGACGGCCGGGTTGCGGTACATCATCATGAAGATCAGCACGACGCCCATCATGGCCACCATGCCGACGATGTTGTGGCGGTGGAAGAACAGCGGGATGAAGGGGAAGGCGACCGCCGAAACGAAGGTGCCGACGAGGATGTAGGGCATGCGCTTGCCGATGGGCGTTTTCGTCTTGTCGGAGAGGTTGCCGAAGAGCGGCAGCAGGATCAGCGCCGCGAGGTTGTCGCAGGCCATGATGATGCCGACGATCCACTGGACGTTCAGGATCTTGTCCGGATCGCTGGCCTTGAGCTCCGCCGAGGTCATGTTGTAGAAGTGCTTGGCGAAGATGTCGGTCAGGAAGGTCGGGCACCAGGAGTCGTAGACCTGCCAGAGCAGGAGGATGCCGAAGAAGGCGAAGCCGATGAGCGCCGTGCGCTTATAGTTCAGCTTCAGTCCGGTATTTGCCGTGGTTTCCATCTTGTTTCCCCTTTCCAATCAGTAGCCCAAACGCATGTCGAGCTGTTCGTACGCGCCGTAGCCCATGGCCTTGGACATGCTCTCGGCCAGGATGACGTCGTTGATGTGATAGGCCTGGATAAACGAGCGCATGCCCATCGCGTCATACTGGCGGAAGTCCAGCGCGTAGACGCGGTGGTAGTGCTGCGTGAGGTAGAGCACGAAGGGATTGCTGTAGGAATCCTTGTACACGACGCAGTTGGGCGCGTCGGGCAGGTCGTTGTTCGTGAGCACCGTCATCGTGTGGTCGCCGCCGAGGAAGGCCATGTACTTGTTGAAGATGCTCGACTTGCTCATGTCGATCACGGGGTCGGCGGTGAAGGTCGTGCCGTTTTGGTAGATGTCCATCACGATGTCGCCGGGCGGATAATAGGCGTAGAGATGGTCTGTCTCCAGCTTGGACGGCTGCGGCGAGGTGGAATAGAACGAGCCGAGGAAGTCGCCCATGTCCATCTCGGTGTATGCCGAGAGCGGGACGGGCTCAAAGCCCGCCACACGGCAGAAGGTCTCATAGGCGTAGTACGCGCCGAGCGCGCTCCAGTGGTGGTCGGTGCGGAAATAGATATACTCGCTGTTGTGCCGGATCAGCGTGTTGAACACGTTGACCTTGAGCACGTCGTCGTTTTCCTTTTCAAACTTGAAGGCGATCGCCTTGCCCTGGTCGTCCATGCCCAGACGGTCAAGCAGGTCGGACGAGAGCAGGATGCCGACGCTCGCGGGGATGGGCATATCGAAGAAGCGCACGTCGTATTCCTTCGCGATGCCGGCGGCGCGGCTGACCATGTTGGCGTTGAGCGTCGTGAGGCCCTCGTTGAAAACGAACTTCTCGAAGGCTGCGCCGCCGATCTGCAGCGCGGCGCCGTGGATGACCTTCTCGTCGTTGTCGCCCAGGCCGCCCCAGGTCTCGACGGATTCGGTGGGCGTGTCGATCTCCTCATAATACGGCGTGGGCTCCGGCGTCGGGACGGGGGTGGGCTCCGGCGTGGGCGTCGGCTCGGCGTCGATCCCGCCGGGCTCGGCGCTTTCAGCGGGCGGAGCGGGCGTCTCGACGGCGATCGGGGGCAGGGTCTCCTCGACGGCGGGCTGATTGATCTGGGAATAGGAGATCACGTTCTTCGTGATGCCGTGCATCCCGTTGAGCGTCGTCGCCACGTCCAGCCAGCCCTCGCGGCCGGGGAAGGTGTCGGAATACCAGGTGCTCACGCCGTCGAAGAAATCGCCGCTCACGAGCGTTTTGACCGTGAATTCCGGGAACTGCGCCAGGCGGCGCTTCTCGCGCATCGACTCGGTCGGGCGCAGCGGGAGGATCAGCGCGATGACGCCGAGGGCGAAGAGCACCGTGAAAAAGGGCGCGGCGAGCCGGCGGCGGCGGGCGCGGAGGCGCTCGTTCTTCTTCCGTGAGGAGAGGGTTTTCTTGTCTTGCATGTCAGGCCCTCCTCAGAACTGGAAATAGATGAACGGGTTGTAGCTGTCGCCCACGAGCGAGCTCGTGGCGAGCAGCAGCAGCACGACGGGGACCACGCAGGTGCGCAGGATCTCCCAGGCCTGCGAGCCGTTCTCGCGGAAGCGCGCGGCCATCGCGTCGGAAAAGCGCTTCATAAGCGGCGTGCAGGCGAAGATGCAGACGATCAGCAAAAAGAGGTTGTTCTCCAGCACCGTGACGGACACGAAGTCGGAGAAGCGGTTGCCGTTGAGGGCAAAGAGGTTGCGGACCACCTGCCAGGCCAGGCGCACGTCGGTGAAGCGGAAGAGCACCCAGCCGACCATCACGATAAAGAGCGCGTAGATATGCGGCAGGACCTTCCACCTGCCGAAGATCTTTTTCAAAAGCAGCTTTTCGGCCACGAGGAACACGAAGTAATACAGGCCCCAGAGCACGAAGTTCCAGCTCGCGCCGTGCCACAGGCCGGTCAGCGCCCAGACGATGAAGAGGTTGAGCAGCCAGCGCGGCATGCTCACGCGGTTGCCGCCGAGCGGGATATACACATAATCGCGGAAGAAGGTGGACAGAGACATGTGCCAGCGCCGCCAGAAGTCCGTGATCGAGCGGGAGATATAGGGATAGTTGAAGTTTTCGGGATAGTGGAAGCCGAGCATCCAGCCCATGCCGATCGCCATGTCGGAATAGGCCGAGAAGTCCAGATAGATCTGCAGCATGTAGGCCGCCGCGCCGAGCCAGCTCTCCAGCACCGTGAGGCCCTGGATCGCCGAGAGGTTCTGCGAAAAGAGCGCGGCGTTCGAAGCCGTGGAGGTCGTCAGCAGCAGCTGATCGGCCAGCGCGCCGCAGGGGTTTGCCAGCAGCGCCTTTTTCGCCAGGCCCACCGCGAAGCGGCGCAGGCCGGGCAGGAAATCCTTGCCGGCCTTACGGCTGACATAGAGCTCATGCGCGAGGGTCTTGTAGCGGACGATCGGGCCCGCGACGCACTGGTGGAACAGCGCCGCGTAGAGCAGCACGTTCCAGTAGCTGCCCTGGGCGCGGGCGTCGCCGCGATAGACGTCGACGACATAGGTCATCAGCTGGAAGGTGTAGAAAGAAATGCCGATCGGAAGCGCGATGCGCGCGACGAAGTCGGGCACCGGGCCGAAGATCGAGCAGATCAGCGGGGAGTATTTGAAAAAGCCGATGAGCGCGATGTCCACCGCGATCGAGATCGTCAGCCACATCCTGGCCGTCTCGATATAGGGCGAGTCGTCGATGCGCAGGGCGCAGTACCAGCTCGACAGAGCCATGAACATCAGCAGCAGAACATACTTCGGCTCTCCCCACGCGTAGAAGATCAGCGAGAAGACCAGCAGAGCGACGTTCTTGCTTCTGCGGTCGGGGCAGATGTAATACACGAGCAGGGAGAGCGGAAGAAAGGCATATACGAACAACAGGCTGGAAAAAACCATGGGCAAAAACTCCTGTAGGGATAGATCGAAAAACGCGGGCTATATTGTAGCAGAATCGCACGCGTTTGAAAAGATGTTTTTCAGGTGTCGCACTCCGGCATGAGCTCCCGGGAGATCACACGCAGGATCTCGTCGAATTTCTTGACGTCCTCGGGCGGGAAACGCTCCTCGCAGCGCTGCATGACCGTGTGCTCGTAATTGTTGAACAGCCCGACGTAATTGAGGAACTTTTCCGAGAGCACAAGGTGATACTCGCGGCGGTCGACCTGGGAATTCTGCCGTTCGATATAGCCCTTTTTGATCAGGCTGTTGACCTTGTAGGTCGCGTTGGACTGGGAGATGTTGAGGAAATCGGCGAACTGGCCGACCGTCGGCTCGTGCAGCAGGTAGATGACCTCCAGGGAAAAGGCCTCCATCGCGCTCAGCGAGCCGTCTCTCTCCCTGACCTTTTCGAAAATGCGGCGGAAGAAAATCAGCTCGAACTTCTCATAGACCTCTGTGAAATTCTTTTCCAACATAGCAAGAAACCTCTCTTCTCCGGCAGAAAAGTATCCGGCCATCGGGAATCGTCCGTTCCTTTTTTTGAGGCATCCCTTTTGGTCTACCTTATATTTTAGTACAAGTCCCCGGGTTTGTAAAGAATACTTCAAATAATAATAAGAAAAATTCAAAAACAGGGCGAATTTTTCTCTGTAAACCTCTTGCAATTTTCTGTTGCTTTTGATATTATATCAAGGCATTTCGCACGGGCGCCGACTTTCCCCATGTGGCCGTTTCCCGAAAAACGGCTTGGCGGAAAGGCTGACGCGTCCGGAGGATGACACTGTCAACTGACCAGTCCCACGGCATCTTTTCGGTCTGAATCGCGCCATGCTTCATGAAAATGCTCGGACATATATTCCCATTATGCCCTGCGCTTTTCATCTCGCCTGACGCAATTCATCCTCGAAAATCTGCTCGCGTCCTTGGTCAGCCAACAGTGTAAAACAAAAATAAAAAGGAGAACATCAAATGGCAGTCGTATCCATGAAGCAGCTGCTGGAAGCCGGCGTCCACTTCGGACACCAGACCCGCCGCTGGAACCCCAAGATGGCCGAGTATATCTACTGCGAACGCAACGGTATTTATATCATCGACCTGCAGAAGACCGTTAAGAAGCTCGAGGAAGCCTACGCCTTCGTGCGCGGCCTCGCCGAGAAGGGCGACACGATCCTGTTCGTCGGCACCAAGAAGCAGGCGACCGACGCCGTCAAGGAAGAGGCCTCCCGCGTCGGCATGTACTACGTCAACGCCCGCTGGCTCGGCGGCATGCTGACCAACTTCAAGACCATGCGTACCCGCGTCGACCGTCTGGCGCAGCTCAAGAAGATGCAGGAAGACGGCACCTTCGATATGCTTCCGAAGAAGGAAGTCATGAAGCACCTCGGCGAGATGGAGAAGCTCGAGAAGTACCTCGGCGGCGTCAAGGACATGCGCAAGCTGCCCGGCGCGCTGTTCGTCGTCGATCCCCGCAAGGAGCACAACGCCATCGCCGAAGCCCGCAAGCTGCACATCCCCATCGTCGCCATCGTCGACACCAACTGCGATCCCGACGAGGTCGATTACGTCATCCCCGCGAACGATGACGCCATCCGCGCCATCCGCCTGATCTCCGCCACGATGGCCAACGCCGTCCAGGAAGGCCGTCAGGGCGAGGACGCCGCCGTCGAAGCCGAAGCCCCCGAGGCCGAGGCCGAGAAGGTCGAGGAAGAGTAATACGAAGTCTTCAAAGGGGCGTCGAAAACAACGCCCCTTTTCGAATTGAAAAAACAGGAGGAAAAAACCATGGCATTCACCGCTCAGGATGTGAAAACGCTCCGTGAGATGACCAACGTCGGCATGATGGACTGCAAGAAGGCTCTCCAGGCCACCGACGGCGATATGGAAAAGGCAGTCGACTGGCTGCGTGAGAAGGGCCTTGCGAAGGCCGCCAAGAAGGCCGGCCGCGTGGCCGCCGAGGGCATGGCTTTTGCCCGCGTCTGCCCCCAGTGCGGCGTCGGCGCGATCGTCGAGGTCAACTGCGAGACCGACTTCTGCGCGAAGAGCGAGCTCTTTGTCCAGTTCGTCAAGGACATCTGCAAGGTCGTCCTCAACGACAACCCCGCCGACCTTGACGCCCTGATGGCCTGCAAGTACACCGGCAGCGAGCTGACCGTCGCCGAGATGATGCCCGAGAAGGTCATGTCCATCGGCGAGAACCTGCAGATCCGCCGCTTCGCCCGCTTCGCCGCCCCCACCAACGTGGCCTACGTCCACGCCGGCGGCACCCACGGCGTGCTGGTCAACCTCGAGGTCGAGGGCTGCGACGCCACCGAGATCGGCAAGAACGTCGCGATGCAGATCGCCGCGATGAACCCCAAGTTCTGGGACAAGTCCCTCGTTCCGCAGGAAGTCATCGACCATGAGCTCGCCGTCCAGGTCGCGCTGATGGACAACGATCCGAAGATGGCCGCCAAGCCCCAGGCGATCAAGGAAAAGATCGCCGCCGGCAAGATCAACGCCTTCTACAAGGAAAACTGCCTGCTCCAGCAGGAGTTCGTCCGCTCCGACCTCTTCTCCGGCGACGTGGCCGGCTATATCGCCGACGCCGCCAAGAAGCTCGGCGGCAAGGTGAAGTTCGTCGACGCCGTGCACTACGTCAAGGGCGAGGGCATCGAGAAGAAGGAGTCCGACTTCGCCGCCGAAGTCGCCGCTCAGATGAACATGGGCAAGTAAGCTTCTTCGAAGCTCCGAAAAAGGACAGGAAAGCAAAAGCTTTCCTGTCCTTTTTCGTTTTCGGGGCCTTCCTCCGAAACAAAAGCCTAGAAGCGGCGCGGCCGCTTGCGGCGGCGGAATTCCTCCTTGCAGTCCACCAGGATGATGTCGCGCCCCAGGCGCACGATGCACTCCCAGGGCAGGACGTAGTCGTCCTCGCGGCCGAGCAGGCCGAAAAACTTCGCCCGCCCGGGCGTGATGAGCGAGCAGAGCTTTCCCTCCGCGTCGTCGAATTCCGCGTCGCAGATGTAGCCGAGCCGGAAGCCCGTGTGGATATCGATGACCTCGCGGTAGCGGAGGTCGGAAAAGTAGCTGAGCACATGCACCACCTCGCTACACGATACGACGCGATGCGGCGGAATATGCCACAGGCGGTTTTCAGCCCTCGGGACCGCTTCCCCCGTCCTCTGAAAACCAAAAACTACGAGCTCTTCCCCTTGGGGATGGAGATCGTCAGGATCAGCGCGTCGGGCGTCTCGCGCTTCTGCATGTCGGCGGCGACGCCGCCCTGGCGCATCAGCTCAAGACTGCGCGTGACGCTGTTGAGGAACAAACGCAGATCGCGCATGACGAAGCTGCGCTTTCCCTCCGCGGGCTCCTCCCCCGTCTCCTTCTGCGCGAGCAGCGTTTCAATGTAGCTCTCCGCCGCGGCCACGGTCATGTCCCTGTCGATGATCCTCTGCAGCGCCGCGCGGCGGCTCTCGTCGTCCGGGAGGCGCAGCAGCGCGCGGGCGTGCCGCTCGGACAGGCCGCGTGAGCGCAGCGTCTCGAGCACGTCCTCCGGCAGCTTGAGCAGCCGCAGCTTGTTCGCCACGGCCGACTGCGATTTGCCCAGACGGCGCGCCGCCTCCTCCTGCGACATGCCGAACATGCGGATGAGCTGGCGGATGCCGTTGGCCTCCTCGAGGAAGTCGAGGTCGCGGCGCTGCAGGTTCTCGATCAGCGCGATCAGCCCCGCGTCCTCCATGTTGACGTCCATCAGCACGCAGGGCACCTCGCGCAGACCGATCAGCTTGGCCGCGCGCAGCCGCCGCTCGCCCGCCACCAGCTCGTAGCGCCCGGAACGGCGGCGCACCGTCAGCGGGTGGAGGATGCCGTAGCTGCGGATGCTCTCGGCCAGCTCCGCGAGCGAGGCCTCGTCGAATACCGTGCGCGGCTGCACCGGATTGGGCTGGAGCTCGTCCGTCCGCAAATAGAGAATGCCGCTGCGCGCCGCGGCGCGCGTTTTCGTCGCCTGCATGATCCGTCCTCCCGTATAAAGGCTGTGTTCTCCCTATACGATACACCGCCCCGCGCGCAAATCCGGGCGAAAGAGGACCGGGAAATAAAGCGAACGCAGGAACGCGCCCCTCCGTTTTGGAGGGGCGCGTTCCTGCGGGCCGAGATCGCCGTCGTTCAGGCGAGCTCCTTGACGTAGGAGCCGTCCTCGCGGCGGACGAAGCCCATCTTTTCCATGTAGGCCACATGCGCGGGAGTGTCGGCGTCACAGCTCAGGCGCGCGACGCCGCAGCCGGGGAGAACGCCGTAGAGATACTCGCCCAGCGAGCAGTCCCGGAAGGAGGGCGCGCTGTAATCGAGCAGGATCTCGAAGCTCTCGCCTTTTCTCTCGCCCAGCAGGATACCCGCCGCCTGATCGTCATAGAAGACGGCAAAGCCCTCGGCGCGCTTCGCCCGCTCGAGGTCCACGGCAGGGAAATAGCGCGCGATATCGTCGCGATAGCGCTCGAGGAACCAGGCCGGGAAGCTCTCGCCGCCGCCGAAGGGACGAAAATCATAGCTTTTGCCCGCAGAACGGCTCAGCCGCAGCAGCTGGTAGACGTTGACGCCCACCAGGCAGCCGTTGAGAAACGCGGTCGGGTAGGAGCGGATCAGGATCGCGTAGGCCGTGAAGACGGCGCTGCCGATCAGGTTGATCACGCGCAGCCGCACGACCGAGGTCATGAGCATGGATATCAGGACCAGGACCGATCCGAGATAGCCGACGAGCTCAAGCGCCATGGCAGCATTCATCTTGTCTTCCTCCGTTCAAGTCAGAGCTTTTCACAGGCGGAATTCGCCCTCCTCCACCACGGCCGTCGGGCCGGTGAGGAGCAGGTCAAAGGCCCGTCCCTCCGCCTTGCGCAGCGAGACGGACAGCTCTCCGCCGGGCATTTCGACCGTCACGCTCTCACCCGCGACGCGGCCGGAGAGCAGCAGGCTCACCGCGATCGCGCCGCAGCCGGTGCCGCAGGCGAGCGTGAAGTCCTCGACGCCGCGCTCGAAGGTGATCGCGCGCACGCGCCCTCCGCCCAGCGGGCAGACGAAGCTGACGTTCGCGCCCTTCGGGAACGCGGCGCTGCAGCGCAGCTTCCTGCCTCTTTCGCGCAGCGCGTCGAGGTCCGAGAAGGCCTCCTCGTCCGCCTCGACGACCGCGTGCGGGATGCCGGGCTCGCCGAGCTCGACGTAGGAGCAGCGCTCGCCTTCGGCCTCGCGTTCGAGCTCGATCACGCTCGGATCGTTGAGGCGCACTTCATAGAGCTCCTCCGTGATCCTTCTCGCGCGGACCTCGCCCGCCGGGGCGAGGATGCGGATGTCGCCCGCGTCGCGCACGCGGCCGTGCTCGAGACCCCAGCGCGCCAGGCAGCGCGCGCCGTTGCCGCACATCTCGCCCGCCGAGCCGTCGGAATTGTAGAAGAGCATGCCCATGTCCGCGCCCTCGGCGCGCGTGACGACGATCAGGCCGTCCGCGCCCGCGCCGCTTTTTTTGTCGCATAAGCGCAGGGCGAGGACGGAAAGGTCCTCGCCCCTGTGCTCGCCGCGCGGGTCCTCGATCAGAACGAAGGAGTTCCCGGCGCCGTGCATTTTGGTATAGCGCATCTTATTCTTCCGACGGAGCCTCGGCCGCGGCCGCGCTCTTTCTGGCGAGCGCCTTCTGCAGCCAGTCCTTGCCGTCGTTGAAGCGGGAGACGATGTAGGAGGCGACGTAGTCGCCGGCCGCGTTGACCATCGTGGCGGGAGGATCGACCAGGTCGCCGATGGCCTGCGCGATCGGGAAGGCGATGGCCAGCTGCTCGGGGAAGAACAGCGAGCAGAGCACCAGCTCGCCCGTGCCGCCGCCGCCGGGGATACCGGACATGGCCACGGAGGAGACCGTTGCGACGATGATCGCCAGGATCGCGTCGCCGGAGTTGAAGTCCATGCCGAACATGCCGAAGAGGAAGGCGACCTTGATGATCGCGCTCATGCCGGAGCCGTCCATGTTCATCGTGGCGCCCATGGGCAGCACGATGTCGGTGACGTCCTTGGAGATGCCGGTGTCCTCGGAGACCTCCATGTTGGTGGGGATCGTCGCGACGGACGAGCAGGTGCCGAAGGCCACCGCCGCCGGGCGGAACAGGTGGGCGAACATGGTCTTCACGGCGCCCTTGCCGCCGCCGAAGCGCGCGTAGAGCGGGAAGATCAGGAACATGTAGAGGAAGGACACGACGTAGTAGAGGATGATCGCACGCGCGTAGCTGGACACGAAGTCGGCGCCGTGGGCGGCGACCAGCGCGGCGAAGAAGCCGAAGAAGCCGATCGGAGCGTAGAAGCTGATGAGCTTGATGACCTTCATCAGCACCTGGGTGATCTCCTCAAGGAGCTTGGCGACCTTCGTCTCGGGCCCGCCGCACATCTGCACGCCGAAGCCGAAGAAGATGCCCGCGATGATCAGCTGCAGGATCGAGCGGCGGCTCCACAGCTCGGGGAAGTCGGGCTTGGTGAAGAAGCCGACGATCATCGCGCCGACCGTCATGGGCTCGGAGGCGCCCGGCTCAAAGGCGGGCTCGCCGGTATAGACGGGGATGAAGCGCACGAGCACGTACATGATCACCGAGGCGATGATCGTCGTGCACATGAAGGTCGCGACGGTCGTGCCCATCAGCTTGCCGGCGCGCTTGACGCTCTTCATGTTGGCGATGGACGAGGAGATGGAGAAGAAGACCATCGGGACGACGACGCAGAACATCATGTTGATGAACAGCGTGCCGAGCGGCTCGAGAGCGCCGGCGCCGTCCCAGGCGAAGCCGACGACGATGCCGAGCACGATGCCGAGGATCATCGAGAAGAAGAACCAGTTCTTTTTGAGGAAATTCATAGGGCACCTCCATAGTTTTTTGCTGATGATACTATACAGAAAGAAAACTGCAAATAGAATTGTAAGATTTGCTTGAAAACTTGCAAAAAGTGCTGTATGATCGCAGGTGAAGCCGGGAGGTGAGGGACTTGGCGGAGAAACGCTATACCCGCGAGGGCTACTTAAAGGAAAACTATCATTATTTTCATCTGCGCGACACCGCCGGAGCGGAGCTCGATTTTCATTTCCACGAGTTCGACAAGCTGGTGCTGCTGCTGTCCGGGCGCGTGGACTACGCGCTCGAGAGCATCGTCTATCCGCTGCGGCCCTGGGACATCCTGCTGGTGCGGCACCACACGATCCACAAGGCGCTCGTGGACAAGTCCGTGCCCTATGAGCGCATCATCGTCTATCTCGACCGCAAGTACTTCGACCGTCTGATGCCCGAGGCGCGGCTCTTCGGCTGCTTCGACCGCGCCGACGAACGCGCGGAGTATCTGCTCAGTCCCGACGAGGAGCAGCGCGCGCAGCTCTCGGCCGTGCTCGGGGGCGTCGAGAGCTGCCTCAACGCCGCGGACTTCGGCGCGCAGGCCATGTGCGACAGCTATATCGTGCAGCTGCTGGTGCTGCTGGGCCGTCTCTCGGCCAAATCGGAGGCCGAGCTCTCCCGCGAGGGACAGTACGACGAGAAAATCGCCGCGGTGCTCTCCTATATCGGCGAAAACCTCTCGTCCTCGCTGAGCGTGGACGAGCTGGCCGACCTCGTGCACATCAGCCGCTACCATTTCATGCGCCTGTTCAAGGCCCAGACCGGCATGAGCGTGCACGCCTATGTACGCCAGCGGCGGCTGATGCGCGCCGCGCATCTGATCCGCGAGGGAGCGAGCGCGGCGCGCGCCGCGGAGGAAAGCGGCTTTGCCGACTACTCCGCCTTCCACCGCGCGTTCACCTCCGCCTTCGGCGTCAGCCCCGGGAAGCTGAAGAAGTAGCGTCCTTCCCATACGGCGGGAAGGGTCTCAGCGGATGGCCCCGCGGCTTTTTCCGCGGCATCAGCCCCGCCGAGCCCTCCAGCTTCGGCCGGGCCGCCTCCACGCGCGCCCACAGCTCTTCGAGACCGTCGAAGCTTTTCCTGTTTTCCATGCGCTCCCCCCTGAAAGCAGTCTATGCGCCGCGGGGCGCGGCTGCTCTTGCCAAGCGCGATTTTTTATGTCATAATCATATAGTTACCAGAGTTTGAAAACGGAGGCTTTTGAGAAATGCCGAGATTTTTTATGGCCGGAACGAACCTCAAGGGCGGCATGGCGATCATCCGCGGCCGCGACGCCGAACACGTGCGCGTGCTGCGCCTGCGTCCGGGCGAGGATCTGATCATCTGCGACGCGCAGGGCACGGACTATAAGTGCCGCCTCGTCAGCGCCGAGCCCGACAAGGTCGAGGCCGAGGTGATCGAGGTCGTCCCCTGCCCCGCCGAGCCCTCCGTCGCCGTGACGGTGCTCTGCGGCCTGCCCAAGGGCGACCGGGTGGATTATATCATCCAGAAATGCGTCGAGGCCGGCGCGAGCGAGATCGTCTTCTTCCTCTCCGAGCGCTGCGTCGCGCGCCCGGACGCGCCCGAAAAGAAGCTCGAGCGCTGGCAGCGCATCGCCGAGGAGGCCGCCAAGCAGTCCGGCCGCGGGATCATCCCGCAGGTGAGCTGGGCGGGCGAATACGTCGAGGCGCTGAACATCGCCAATCAGAAGGAGCTCAAGATCTTCCTCTACGAGACGGGCGAGAGAGAGGGGCTCGACGCCGTGCTCGAGGCGAACAAGAGCGCGAAGAGCGTCGCGCTCATCACCGGGCCGGAGGGCGGCTTCGCCCCCTTCGAGGCGGACATGGCGCGCGTCGTCGGGCTGCACGTCTGCTCGATGGGCGAGCGCATCCTCCGCTGCGAGACGGCTCCCGTCGTCGCCACCACCGCGGTGATGTACGCCACGGGGAACCTGTCGTAGCGTTTAGTTATTAGTAAAAACGGGCAGCAAAACGCTGCCCGTTTTCGTATCTTTCGCACTCTAAAACTAAAATCTGAAAACTGAAAAAAGCTCTTTCGGCTCTCGCCGAAAGAGCTTTTTTTGTTATACCTCGACGCCTTCCTCGCGCAGGCGCGCGCGGAGCTCGTCGACGTCGTCGTGGAAGACGATCGGGTGCATGCCGCAGAGGAAAGCCCCCTCGGCGTTGTTGATCGCGTCGTCGATGAACACGCACTCGTCGGGCTCAAGCGAGAAGGTCTTGAAGAGCAGGCGGTAGATCTCCGGCTGGGGCTTGACCAGCTTGACGTCCGCGGAGATGAGCGTGCCGTCGAAAAAGCGGCTGGCCGGGACGCGCGGCCAGTATTCGTGCTGCCGGTAGGAGGCGTTGGACAGCAGGTATATCCCGTAGCCCTTCGCCTTGAGCTCGCCGATCAGCTCCTCCATGCCCTCGACGGGGAGGATCGGGCGGTCCCACTTGTCGACGAGCGCGTGCACCGTCTCATGCAGGCGCTCCGGCAGGCGGCGGCACATGCTCTCCGCCGCCTCGGCCTCGGTCATCGAGCCGCGGTCCATGCGGGCCCATTCGAGGGATTTGTACACCTCGCGCAGCAGCAGCTTTTTATCCTCCTCCGCCGCGCCGGCCCGCTCGATAAAATAGGCGGGGTCGAAGCGGAGCAGGACCTGCCCCATATCAAAGACAATGTTCCGGATCATACTCTGATCTTGCCCTTGGTGACCCGCAGCGCGATGATCAGGATCAGGCCGCTCGTCACCGTCAGGATGGCGGAGAGGGCCGCGCCGGAGCCGACCGAGTTGCGGACGATGTTGGTGTAGGCCTCGATCGTCAGGGTGTTGTTGTGGCCGGACGAGAGCATGATCGAGCAGCTCAGCTCGTTGATACAGGTGACCCAGGAGAGGATCGCGCCGGAGAACACGCCGGGCAGCATCAGACGGGCCGTGACCTTCCAGAAGGTCTTCATCGGGGGCACGCCGAGGTTGATCGACGCCTCCTCCACGCTCGGATCCATCTGCAGCAGGAAGGCGCTGGCGCTTCGGACGGTATAGGGCAGCTTACGGATGATATAGGAGATGATGATGATCGCGGCGGTGCCGGTCAGGATCAGGGGCTTGCGGTTGAAGGTGACGATGTAGCACAGGCCGAGGACCGAGCCGGGGATGACGTAGGGCGCCATCAGCAGCATGTCGAGGATGCCGCCCGTCTTGCCCTTTTTGCGCACGATGGCATAGCTCATCAGGATGCCGATGACCACGATGAAGACCATGGCGATCAGCGAGTAGGAGAAGGTGTTGCCCAGGCTCGTCCACAGACGCGCGCCGAGGTTCTGATAGTTCTCAAAGGTAAAGCCGCCGATAAAGCTGGAGTAGTTGGTGTGCTGGAAGGAGCTGGCGCAGACGACGATCTGCGGCAGGAAGGAGATGAAGCTGATGAGGAAAACGGGAAGCGTAACGAGGAAGCGCTTGAAGCCGTGGACCTCGGTCTCCTGCGGGGGACGCAGGGCCGACATGATGTAGTTGCGCCGTCCCACATAAGACTTCTGCACCACAAGCATGACCAGCGTGATGATGACGATGATGATGGAGATGGCCGAGGCCAGGTTGCCGTTGCCGCCCGTCTCGGAGAGGTACTCGTTGTAGATCAGCACCGGCAGCGTGCGGAACTCGGAGCCGCCGAGCAGCATCGGCGTGCCGAAGTCGGCCAGCGCGCTCATGAACACGACCAGCGCGCCCGCGGTGATCGAGGGCGTGACGACCGGCATCGTGACCGTGAAGAAGCGGCGGAGCTTGCCGCTGCCGAGGTTTTCGGCGCATTCCTCCAGCGAGCTGTCGATGCTCTCCATCGCGCCGGAGGTATACATGTAGATATACGGGTACAGCTTCAATGTCAGCACCGTACTGATGCCGCCGAAGCCGTAGATCGTCGGGATCGTGATGCCGTAGTTGGCCAGGAAGGTCGTGACCGAGCCGGCGCGGCCGAAGAGCATGATCCACGCGTAGGCGCCCAGGAAGGGCGGGCTCATCAGCGAGAGGATCGCCAGCACATGCCAGATCTTCTTGCCCCAGACGTTGTAGCGCGTCATCAGATAGGCCATCGGCACGCCCAGCACGACCGCGAAGAGCGTGGGCACGAGCGAGATGCCGACGCTGTTCCACAGCGCGCCGTAATAATACTTTTTGGTGAAGAAGCGATCGAAGTTGCGCAGCGTGAAGCCCGCGACTTTCGTGCTCTTGAAAGCGTTCGTGATGATTGAGGAGAAGGGCCACACGAGGAAAACGGCGAAAATCACGAACACCATCAGCTTGACCCAGAACCACGGGTCCATGTAGAAGGGGATGGTCGTGTTTTTCCGTTTCAGCATGTGATGACCTCCTCGGACTCCGCCTCGTAGACGCTGATCCTGGTCGGGTCAAAGTTCAGAAAGACCTTCTCGCCGGCCTCGTGTACCTCGGTCGTATCCTTGGTGTACTCGTTGACGATCAGGCTCTGGCCGTCGGCGAGCTTGACCTCGTACTCGATGAAGTCGCCGAGGAAGGTGGAGAACATGACCTCGCCGGGCAGGCCGTTCTCGGAGAAGAAGAGCTGCTCGGGACGCGCGGAGAGCTTGGCCGGGCCGACGTAGTCCTTCTTCGTCGGGACCTTGATCTTCAGCTGGCCGTGGATGTCCACCGCGCCGCCCTCCTCCACCGTGCAGTCGAGGAAGTTGCTCACGCCGATGAAGCCCGCGACAAAGGGATTCTGCGGCTTGGCGTAGATCTCGGTGGGCGTGCCGCACTGCATGATGACGCCGTCCTTCATGACCGCGATGCGGTCGGAGATGGCGAGGGCTTCCTCCTGGTCGTGCGTGACATAGATGGTGGTGATGCCGAGCTTGCGCTGCAGCTTCTTGATGAC
>JBGUZD010000069.1:0-15325 GCA_045222695.1 Candidatus Limivicinus sp. | reverse complement strand
TCGGTGGAGTCGACGCCCTTGATCTGCTCCATCTCCATCTCCATGGAGCTGTCCTCGTCCATGTAGCACTCGGTCACGGGGTTGAGGATGCGCTGCCCCTTCCCGTCGCCGGAACCGTAGTGCTTTTCCACGTATTTCACCTTCGCCCCGCGGCCGACGAAAAAGCGGTGCACGCCGTCGTGCTCGCTGTCCTGCCCGCCGCAGTTGTCGATGCCGCAGCCGGCCACGATCACCACGTCGCAGTCCTCGCCGATGTAAAAGTCGTTGTAGACCGTCTCCTTGATGCCGCTCTCGGAGATGACGACGGGGATGTGCACGCTTTCGTTCTTCGTGCCGGGCTTGATGCGGACGTCGATGCCGCTGCCGTTTTCCTTCGATATGATGTCGATGTTGGCCGTGGTGTTGCGCCCCGCGAGCTGAGAGTTCGCGCGGAAGTTATAGGCTCCCGCCGGGACGGCGTGGAGATCGGCGATCTCGGAGATCAGCCGTTTCTGAATAGCGTCCAGTTTGACCATGTCTTCCGCCCTCCCTTACTGCAGTCTTTCGCAGACGCTCACCGGGGCGGCTTTGCCGATCAGCGACGGCAGGATCTCGTCCGGACGCCCGCGCTTGGTGATGCTTCCGCCGGAGAGGACGAGGATCTCGTCTGCGATCCGCAGGATGCGCTCCTGGTGGGAGATGATGACGATCGAGCTGTCTTTGATCTCGCGGCGCATGTTCTCAAAGATGCGGATGAGGTTCTGAAAGCTCCACAGGTCGATGCCGGCCTCGGGCTCGTCAAAGACGCTCAGACGCGTCTGCCGCGCGAGCAGCGTGGCGATCTCGATGCGCTTGAGCTCGCCGCCGGAGAGGGAGGAGTTGATCTCGCGGTCGATATAGTCGCGCGCGCAGAGACCGACCTCGGAGAGATAGGTGCAGGCCGCCGAGACCGTCAGATTCTTTCCCGCCGCGAGACGCAGCAGATCCTGCACGCGGATGCCCTTGAAGCGCACGGGCTGCTGAAAGGCGAAGCTGATGCCCTTCTTCGCGCGCGCGGTGACGTCCAGCGCGGTGATGTCCTCGCCGTCGAAGAGGATCTGCCCGGAGAGGGGCTTTTCAATGCCCATGATGAGGCGCGCAAGCGTGGACTTGCCGCTGCCGTTGGGGCCGGTGACGACCACGAATTTCCCGTCCTCGATCGTGAGGCTCAGATCGTGGATGATCTCTTTTTCCCTGTCTTCCTCGCTCACGGCGAAGCTCAGGTTTTTGATCTCAAGCATGTTTTCTTTTCTGCTCCTTTGCTGTTTCGCTCGCTGCTACAGTTTAACCCAAAGCGCGCGGCTTTGCAAGCGGCAAAAACCGGCGCGCCGACGCCGGCCTTTCCGCCCGGTAAAGATTGACTTTTTTGTCCCGAGCCGATACAATACAAAAGGATTTCAAGCTACGCGGCGCTCCCTGCAGGGAAGCGCCGCGTGGGATGTTTGAATGAGGAGAGGAAGCATGGACAAAAAGACGGAAATCGACGGCCGCATGTATAAAAAAGAGCTCGGCTTTGAGACCTTTCTTTTTCCGCTGATCTTTATCGCGTTCTTCGCGCTGTTCGTCGCCAGAATGGGGCTGGCCAACACGCTCAACACCATGATGAACACGGCCTACCGGCTGCTGATCGACACGGTGCTCTACCTCACGGCGGTCTGCGTGATCATGGGCGCGCTCTCGGCGCTGCTCAACGAATTCGGCTTCGTCTCGCTTCTCAACCGTCTGCTCCAGCCGCTGATGCGCCCGGTCTTCGGCATGCCCGGCGCGGCTTCGCTCGGCGTGGTCACGACCTTTCTTTCGGACAATCCGGCCATTCTGGCTTTGGCCGACGACCAGAATTTCCGCCGCTATTTCAAGGCCTATCAGTTCCCGGCGCTGACCAACCTCGGCACGGCCTTCGGCATGGGCCTGATCGTCTGCTCGTACATGTATTCCCTCTCCCCGCTGATGGGCAGGCCGCTCGGCCTGGCCGTGATCGTGGGCCTTGTCGGCGCGCTCATCGGCAGCATCATCAGCACGCGCCTGATGCTGATCTTCACGAAAAAGCATTTCGGAGCCGAGGCGCAGCTCGCGCCCGCCGAGGGCGAGGCTGCAGAGCTGCCCGAAAGGATGCGCCCCGTGCGCGACGGCGGCGTCGGCAGCCGCATGATGAACGCCCTGCTCGAGGGCGGGCACAACGGCGTGAAGATGGGCGTGAGCATCGTGCCCGGCGTGCTCGTGGTCTGCACGCTGGTGATGATGCTCATCAACGGCCCCTCTGCGGACGGGACTTACACGGGCAGCGCCTACGAGGGCATCCGCCTGCTGCCGATGCTCGCCGGGAAGATCGACTTCATCTTGAAGCCGCTCTTCGGCTTCACCTCACCCGAGGCCGTCGGCGTCCCGGTCACGGCGCTCGGCGCGGCCGGCGCCTCGCTGTCCATGACCGCCACGCTCATCCGCCAGGGGCTGATCGGGCCCTGCGACATCGCGGTGTTCACGGCGATGTGCATGTGCTGGAGCGGTTATTTGAGCACGCACACCTCGATGATGGATTCTCTCGGCTGCAAGGAGCTCATCGGCAAGGCCATCGGCTGCCACACCCTCGGCGGCTTCTGCGCCGGCATCGCGGCGCACTGGATCTTCGTGCTGCTGAACATGATCGGATAAAGAAGGAGAGGAAAACATGGACAACAACACGCGCCCGCAGGGCGAGAGCGTCCGGCTGTCGAGCTGCATGTGGCTCGGCGGGGCCGACTGCATGATCACGACGCTCAACAACATCGTCACCGGCGGCGGACTAACCTATTTCTTCGTCAACCACCTCGGCATGAGCCCGGCCTCCAGCGCGCTTTGCTGGCTGCTCTTCGGGCTGTGGAACGCGCTCAACGACCCGCTCTTCGGCTATATCTCCGACAAGACGAAAAGCGGTCTGGGACGCCGCATCCCCTATATCCGCTACGGCTCGATCCTCGTGGCGCTGGTGTTCATCCTGTCCTGGACGGTCTGGTTCCCCTCGCGGTCGAACGCCGCGCTCTTCGCGCAGATGTTCCTCTCGCTCTTTCTCTTCGACAGCCTTTACACCGCCATCGCCACCTCGCTCTACGTCATGCCCTTTGAGATGGCCGTTACGAACAGGGCGCGCGGCAAGATCATGCTCGTCAAGCTGATCTTCGGCCTCGTCGCGCTGGCGGTGCCGCTGGTGCTGCTCGCGGAGCTGGAAAACCTGCTGGGCAGCTCGCCGGAGGCCTTCCGCAGGCTGATGCTCGTCATCGGCGCGGCGGCGGGCGCGATCATGTTCTTCTCGACCTTCTTCTACCGCGAGAACGGCTATACGAAGGAAGAGGAGCAGTACCCCTTCATCCGCTCGCTCGTCACCTGCCTGAAGAACCGAAGCTTTCTCGTGTTCGAGAGCATCTCCTTTTCCGTCACCTTCATCCAGACCGCGCTGATGATCGGTCTGAGCTATTACTTCGACGCCTTCGGCATCAACTATCTGTTCTGCTACGGCGCGATGTTCCTCGGTATCCTCTTCGGCATCTGGCTGTGGATGAAGCCGGGCTCGATCTGGAAGGTCAAAAAGAGCATCATCCTCATGTGCCTGATCTTCGGCGGGACGCTGCTCGTCATGCTCGTTCTCGGACGATACACCGCCGCGGGCATCGTCGGCTTCTTCGGCGCGGGCATCGGCTTCGCGGGCGGCATGTACGAGGTGCCGCTGATGTTCGGCGACGTGATGGACTGCGACGAAAAGCTCTGCGGGCTGCGGCGCGAGGGCATGTACGCGGGCGTGAACAGCCTGATCTGCAAGCCCGCCATCAGCTTTGCCAACGCGCTCTTCCCGATCATGCTGGGCTGGTTCGGATACAACACCGCGCTCACCGTCGCGGCGCAGACGGAGCTGGCCAAGCTCGGCGTGCGCGTGGCCTGGCTCACGATCCCGATCGCGCTGCTGCTGCTCTGCGCGGCGCTGATCCGGCGCTTCTACCCGCTGGGCGGTCCCGAATGGGACAGAACGAAGGAAGAGCTCGCGCGTCTGCACGAGGAAAAACAGCGCGCCTATGAAGAGGAAATGCTGCAGGCCCGCTGAACCCTTTTTATCGCCTGCAATCAGAATGAGGCATTGACACCATGCAGAAAACGACCGCAAAAGATATGACCGAAGGCCCGATCCTTCGTCTGCTGATCGCCTTTGCGCTGCCGCTCATGCTCGGAAACGTGTTCCAGATGCTCTACAACACGGTGGACTCCGTGATCGTGGGCAACTTCGTGAGCAAGCAGGCGCTGGCCGCGATCGGCGCGACGACGATGATCGTCAACCTTTTCGTCTTCTTTTTCAACGGCTTTTCCATCGGAGCGGGCGTGGTGATCGGCCAGTACTTCGGCGCGCGGGATATGGAAAAGCTGCACGACGCCATCGAGACCACGATGGCCGCGACCTTTATCCTGAGCCTGCTTTTCTCTCTTTTGAGCATCGTGATCGTCGATCCGATGCTGCACATGATGAGCACGCCGGAGGACGTCTTTCACGACGCGTCCGTCTATCTGCACATCTATCTCGGCGGGATCGCGGGGCTGCTGATCTTCAACATGGGCAGCGGCGTCCTGCGCGCGGTGGGCGACTCGACGCGGCCGCTGTACTTTCTGATCTTTACGAGCCTGCTCAATATCGCGCTCGACCTCTTCTTCGTGCTGGTGCTGAAGATGGGCGTCGCGGGCGCGGCTGTGGCCACGATCATCTCCCAGTTCACCTCCGCGGCGCTGATCCTTGTGCTGCTGAGCCGCACGCGGGACATCTACCGCCTCGAATGGCGCGAGCTGAAGATCAAATGGCCGATCCTGCGCAGGGTCTTCGCCATCGGTCTGCCCGCCGCCGTGCAGTCGGTCATCACGGCGTTCTCCAACGTTTTCGTGCAGGGATACATCAACGTCTTCGGCTCGGACGTCATGGCCGGCTGGAGCAGCTACAACAAGCTCGACCAGTTCATCATGCTGCCGATGCAGAGCATGGCCATGTCCGCGACGACCTTCGTTTCGCAGAACATCGGCGCGGGGAACGACCGCCGCAGCGACCGCGGCACCGTCGCCGCGCTGGGGCTGACCTGCGCCGTGACGGGAAGCATCATCGCCCTTCTCGTGGCCTACGCGCCGGGCGCGGTGCGGCTCTTCTCGCCGGACGAGGCCGTGATCCGCTACGGCGTGCTGTTCATCCGCACGAACGTGCTCTTCCTGCTGTTCAACTGCATCAACCACGTGCTGGCCGGCGCGCTGCGCGGACGCGGCGATTCCCGCGGGCCGATGATCATCATGCTCGCCAGCTTTGTGGCGCTGCGGCAGATCTATCTGTTCGTGGTCACGCATTTCATCGCCAATACGCCCAAGATCGTCGGCATCGGCTATCCGGTCGGCTGGGTGAGCTGCTGTGCGGCGGAGCTGCTGTATTTCGCCGTCAAACGAAGACAACGCCTTGCCGCGGAAAGAAAAACAAGACCCGGAGACGCATGAGGCGACTCCGGGTCTCAAACTGAAGACAAACCCGCGCAGGAAAGCTTCGATAGGCGGGGGGAGAGCGAAGAGAGGGGGCGCAGAGCCCCCTTTCTTCGTACGATTGGGCAAAAGCAGAAACTTTTCAGGAAGTTTCTGCTTTTGCCGCTTCAAGCTGTCGACACCTTGCCGACGGCTTGAAGCCCGGAGACGCATGAGGCGACTCCGGGCCTTTTTATTATTTACAGTCGGTACAGGCCCCACAGCATGCAGCACACGAGGAAGCCGCCGATCACCATGGCCGCGAAGCTCACGGGCCATTTTCCGTTTTTGTTGTAGCCGTAAAAATCGTCCCAGCGTTTTTCCTCCGGGCACAGCACCACCTTGTACAGATAAAAGCTTCCGTACAGGATCACGGGCACGAGCCCGGTGAGCGCAAGCGGAAAGGACAGGGGATATAGCCGCTCGCAGAAGCAGAACGAGACGATCGCGAGCAGCGGCCCGATGAGGTGCAGATAGAGATCCCGGCCGGAGAGCAGCTCCTTATAGCCGACGGACGGGCCGAGGAAGATAAGCACCGTCAGCAGCGTGACAGTCACGGCGGCAGTGCCGACATACTTCCACAGCCAGACCCAGCGCGGCGCGGCGCCGCCGAGGAGCGCGGCCGCGAGCGCGAGGGAGGCGAGCGCGCAGAAGAGATTGGACAGGATCGTAAAATATCGAAGCGCAGCCAGGCCGTTCTCACGGCTCCAGCCCTCCTCGCTGCGGAAGCAGGCGAGCCAGGCCAGCGCGGTACAGATGAATATCACCAGATCGAGAGCAATCCGCATCGTTGAGCCCCCCTTTTCTTCGCCATTATACTCCGTCGGAAAGGGCTGAGGCAAGCGGCTTTTGCCGAGAAGGGAAAGAACAACAGATGATAACGTTTTGTAATGCTTTTTCTTGACATCGGCCGGAGCTTTGCTTACAATATATAATAAGCGCAATATGTGACCGAACCGGATCCCGCGCACCGGAGAGCATCCGACGGGAGAAGAGGAGGACGGAAAGGAGGGGAACGATCTGCTCCACAGAGAAAAAAGGACCGGGAGAGAGCCGAAACGGGCGGTCCTTGCTTTTATACTGTCTCTTGCGATGATGTTCTCGCTTTTGACGAGCAGTCTCGTTCTGCCCTCCGCCTGCGCCGCCGTCGACGAAAACGGCCGCGAGGTGTTCTGCGGCAAGACGGCGCACAAGCACACGGACGCGTGCTACACGATCCGACGCACGCTGATCTGCGGCCAGGAGGAGACCGGGCATCACCACACGGACGCGTGCTACACCGAGGTCGATACGTTGATCTGCGGACAGGTCGAATGCCCGCCGCACCACCATACGGAAGCGTGCTGGTCCGACGTCAGGACGCTGATCTGCGGCCGGGCCGAATGTCCGCCGCATCACCACAGCGACGAGTGCCGAGCAGAGCAGAGCGTTCTGATCTGCACCAATACCGATCCGGAGCACGTCCACACGGAAGAGTGCTATACCACGCAGAGCGTTCTGATCTGCGGAAAAGAGGAGACCGAGGGTCATACCCATACGGATGAGTGCTATCGTACCGACCACGTCCTGAGCTGCGGAAAAGAGGAGACCGAGGGGCACACCCATACGGCGGAGTGCCATCGCATCGATCGCGTGCTCAGCTGCGGCAAGGAGGAGCGGGAAGGGCATATCCACAGCGACGCCTGCTGGAAAGAGGAAAAGATCCTCAGCTGCGGCAAAGAGGAGCATACGCACACCTGGGAATGCTACTCCGACCGCTCTGCCGTTGAGACCGAGGCTGACTGGAGAGCCAGCGTCTCCGGGGCGATGATCACCGGAAACTGGGCCAAGGATCTTGTCGCCGTCGCCAGGACGCAGATCGGCTATGCCGAAAGCACCAGGAACTTTATCGTCGTCAACGGCGTGCAGCACGGCTACACCCGTTACGGCGACTGGATCGACAGCGCCGAGGCCGTCGTATACGGCAACTGGTGCGCCAGCTTCGTCGCCTTCTGCATGCATTACGCGCGCATCAAAAACGTGCCTTACAGCGCCAACTGCGCGACATGGGTGAAAAAGCTGACGGACGAGGGCCTGTTTTACGATTACGGAAAGATCGAGCCCAGAGAGGGCGATTTGATGTTCCTCTACAGCGGGAAGGAGGCCGACGCGTCCGCGCACAAGGCCACCCACGTCGGCATCGTCGCCGAGGTGAGAGACGACAGCATCGTCACGATCGAGGGCAACGTCGGCCCCGTGTGCTGGCGCGAGTATGAATATGCGAAAACGGATCAGATCCTCGGCTTCTGCCGTATGCCGGAAAACCCGGATTATATCAGCCTGCAGGGCGACAGAGGCAGGATCACCTTCTCCGGCGTGCTGCCGAAGGACGCGGTGATCCGGGTCGTACCCGTTCCGCTCGAGGAGCTTGCCGACTATGAGCTGCCGGAGGGCAGGATCCTCTTCGCCTTCGAAACGCAGGTCCTCGTCAACGGAGAGCAGACGAAGACCCGCAATGCCGTCAATGTCCGCATCGATACGCCGGGGATCCCGCAGGAAGGACTGCAGGTCATCCATATCCGGGAAAACGACCAGGGCAGGATCGTTGAAAAATGGCCTGTCGAGCAACTGACGGTCTCCGGCGACACGGTATCCTATACGGAGTTCAGCCTCGCCCGCGTCATCGCCGTCGCAGCGGAGCCATAATGATAAACATGTAAACATGAAACGGGACATGCGCTGTGCACGTCCCGTTTTTTCGCAAAAACAGCCCGCGGGAGCGTCGGAGAGCGAAGCGGTCATTGACATTCCGCCGAGAAAAAGATAAACTGAAAAAAGACAGGATTTGTCAAGGACCGGTTCTTATTTTATCATTTTTGAGAGGGGTATTGTTTTGGAAGTGAGAGAAAACCTGATCAAGCTCTGCGAGAAGATCAACGACGGACACTACAAGATCACACCGGACTGCGCGGAATACCGTGTGTTCGAGAAGTGGATCACCGACGAGCAGATCGCCGTCATGCTGGCGCTGACCAGCATGAAGCCCGCTTTTGTCCCCGTGATCGCCCGCAAGGCCAAGCTGTCCGTCAAGCGGACGCGCGAGGTGCTGCATGAGATCACGGAGATCGGCCTGGTCGTACAGGTCGTCGTGCCCAAGGTGGGGCTGGAGATCTATCTGATGCCGCCCTACACGCCGGGTATCTTCGAGTTCCTGCTCATCAACGAGAAGTTCTGCATCGCGCATCCCGAGATCGCCTATGCTTTCCATCAGCACGCGACCACCAGCCAGATCGAGCACGCGCCGAACACCCCGATGGGCGCGGGCATCATGCGCGTCATCCCCGTCGAGAGCGCCATCCCCGCCGGCACGGAGCAGATCGACAACGAGCGTGTCAGCAAGTTCCTCGAGGACAACGAAGGGCACATCAGCATCACGCCCTGCCAGTGCCGCCGCGTCCGCCGCATGATGGGCGAGGGCTCCGGCGATCTTGACGAGGGCCTGTGCCTCTTCCTGGGCCATGTCGGCGATATGTTCAACCGCAACGGCAAGGGCAGGCCCGCCACCGTGGCCGAGGCCAAGGCGCTGATCGAGAAGTGCGAGGCCCGAGGCTGCGTCCACCAAATCACGACGCTGCACGCGGACGAGACGCTGGCCATCTGCAACTGCATGACCGAAAGCTGCCTCGCGCTGGGCGTGTCGCAGTACTACAACTGCCCCGCCACCTCCGCCAGCAACTATGTTGCCGAGATCGACCAGGAAAAGTGCGTGGCCTGCGGCCAGTGCACCGATCACTGCGCGAACAACGCCATCCAGATGGGCCAGAAGCTCTGCGCCAAGACGCCGATCGAGCACAAGCCCCACGAGCTGCCCGACGACATCGAATGGACCGAGGAGCACTGGAACCCCGAACACCGCACCAACCGCGAATACATCGCGCCCGAGGGCACCGCGCCCTGCAAAACCGCCTGCCCGGCGCACATCGCCGTCCAGGGCTATCTCAAGCTGGCCGCCCAGGGCCGCTATCTCGAGGCGCTGGAGCTCATCAAGAAGGAAAACCCGCTGCCCGCCGTCTGCGGCCGCATCTGCAACCGCAAGTGCGAGGAGGCCTGCACCCGCGGCGATATCGACCGCGCCGTCGCCATCGACGAGGTCAAGAAGTTCATCGCCGACCGTGAGCTCGAGCGCGACACCCGCTTCGTCCCGCGCAAGCTCTACGATTTCTCCGACAAGAAGGTCGCGATCATCGGCGCCGGCCCCGCGGGCCTGAGCTGCGCCTACTTCCTCGCGGCGGACAACTATAAGGTCACCGTCTTCGACAAGAACGAGCTGCCTGGCGGCATGCTGCGCTACGGCATCCCGAACTTCCGCCTGGAGAAGACCGTGCTCGACGCCGAGATCGACGTGCTCAAGGAGCTGGGCGTGATCTTCCGCTGCGGCGTGGAGGTCGGGAAAGACGTCACCATCGCCGAGCTGCGCGCTCAGGGCTTCGACGCCTTCTATCTCGCCGTCGGCGCGCAGAAGAGCGCCTCCCTCGGCATCCCGGGCGAGGAGCTCGAGGGCGTCTGGGGCGGCATCGACTTCCTGCGCGAGGTCAACGCCGGCGCGCGTCCCGCCATCGGCAAAAAGGTCGTCGTGGTCGGCGGCGGCAACGTGGCCATGGACGTGGCCCGCACGGCCGTGCGCCTCGGCGCAGAGGTCACCGTGGCCTACCGCCGCAAGGAGAGCGACATGCCCGCCGATCCCGCCGAGGTCGCCGAGGCGAAGGAAGAGGGCGTGAACTTCCTCTTCGAGCACCGCCCCGCTTCGATCGAGGGCAGAGACGGCAAGGTCGCCGCGCTCCTGTGCGAGGGCGACAAGCGGATCGAGTGCGACGCGATCCTGGCCGCGATCGGCCAGCGCATCGAGCTCGGCGGACTGGATCTCGGCGAGCTCACATGTGACGAGAAGGGCCGCGTGATCGCCGACGAGGTCACATATCAGACCGCGCAGAAGGACATCTTCGTCGGCGGCGACGCTCTCACCGGGCCGAAGTTCGCCATCGACGCGATCGCCCAGGGCAAGCAGGCCGCGATCTCGATCCACCGCTACGTCCACCCGGGCCAGAGCCTGGTGATCGGCCGCGACAGGCTGAGCTACCGCGCCTTTGACAAGGACAATGTTGACTTTGACAGCGTTAAGCGTGATTACGACGCCTCGGCGCGTCAGATCCCCGGCAAGGACGAGGCGAAGGCCAAGACCTTCCGCGACGACCGCTGCAGCTTCACCGAAGAGCAGGTGAAGAAGGAAACCGCCCGCTGCCTCGGCTGCGGCGCGTCCTTCGTCGATCCCAACAAGTGCCTCGGCTGCGGCGTGTGCACGACGCGCTGCAAGTTTGACGCGATCCACCTGCGCAAGCGCACTTTCGTCGAAAACATCGAGTACTTCGACCGTCCGAAGGTGCTGCCGCAGTTCATTGCGGAGCGTCAGAAGAAGATCGAGATCCGCAAGATGAGCGGAAAGTAAACAAACTCGGCAAAACTCCGCATCCCCGAAAAGGGATGCGGAGTTTTTTCTTTGCGTCGAAAGAGTGTTGTCAGCGCCGCCGCCGTGATATATAATCGTTTTATTCAAGCCCAATCCAAACGGAAAGGAAGAGCGATAATGAAAACTCTGTTCAAAAACGGCACGATCATCGACGGCAGCGGCGCGAAGCCCTTTGCCGGCGACGTGCTGATCGAGGACGACCGCATCCTCGCCGTCGGCGGCGAGATCACGGAGGAGGCGGACAGAGTCGTGGAGCTCCGCGGCCTGCAGATCTGCCCGGGCATGATCGACGCGCATTCGCACAACGACTTTTTCTACGACCGCCCGGACGCGGAGAAGTTCTACAAGCCCTTCATCGAGCAGGGCATCACGACGCAGATCACCGGCAACTGCAGCTTCTCGCCCTTCGGCTGCGATGAGGACACGCCCTACCGCGACAAGATCGGCGGAGGCCTGTTCGACACGCTCTTCCCCTGCAGCTTTGCCACATTCAAGGAGCGCGCGAAGGGGAATCTCTTCGTCAATCTCGTGCCGCTCATCGGACAGGGCTCGGTGCGCGCGGGCATGACGGGCTATGATCCGACGCCCTACACGCCCGAGCAGATCGAGCGCGAGCTCGAGCATGTGCGCGAGGCCATGGAGGGCGGCGCCTTCGGCGGCTCCTTCGGCTTCATGTACGAGCCCGACCGCTATGCCAAGAGCGATGAGATCCTCGCCTTTGCCAGGGAGATAGCCAGGTACGACGGCATCATCACGATCCATCCGCGCGCCTGCTCGATCGTCAGCGCCGACTATCCGCTGCTGACGAAGAAGTCCCACCTCGAGCTGGGGCTCGACGAGGCCGTCGACATCATGCACAAGGCGGGCTGCCGCCTCGAGTACAGCCATCTGATCTTTACCGGTCAGCGCAGCTGGAAGCTGCTCGACAAGATGCTGGCCGTGTTCCACCGGGAAAAAGAGGCGGGCAATCCCATCGCCTTCGACAACTACGCCTTCCACTACGGCGCCTCGGTCATCACGGTCGTGTTCCCGGAGTGGTACGCCGCGCTGTCCAAAGAGGAGGCGGCCAAGCCCGTCAACCGCTTCAAGCTCTCGCTGACGATCCTGATGTACCGCAAGGTGCTCGGCATCGACTGGGAGGACATGGTCGTGGCCTATATCTCCGACGAGCACCCCGAATACGAGGGCAAGACCGTGCGCGAGCTCGCCGCGGAGGAGTGCCTGTCCGAGCTGGACATGTACCTCAAGCTGGTCGACCTCTCCGACCGCGCGGGCAGCATCTATCTCGGCAAGTACTACAACGCCGAGATCGTGCGCCGTCTGATGGAGGACGAGCTTTCGATCTTCATGACCGACGCCTGGGTCGAGGAAAAGGGCCTGCAGAACATCGCCGCCTTCCAGACCTTCCCGCAGTTCTTCCTGCTGGCGAAGCGCTGCGGCATCCCCGTCGAGAAGATCGTCCGCAAGATGACCGGCGCAACGGCCGACCGCTACCGCATCCCGGAGCGCGGCTATCTCCGCCCGGGCTATAAGGCGGACCTCACGATCATCGACCCGGCAAAGCTCTGCGTGGATGAGAAGAAGCCCGACGCAAAACCCGGCGGGATCGAATACGTCTATGTCAACGGCAGGGCCGTTCTGGAGCAGGGCCGCTACGTCGGCGGCCGCGCGGGCGAGGTCGTGCTGAAGGAGAGAACATGATCAGGGTAGAAAAAATACAGATCCCTTCGCTGCCGACGAAAAAGCCGCGCAGGCTGTACGTCCGGCTGCCGCGCGGCTATGACAAAAGCGAAAAACGGTATCCCGTGCTGTACATGTTCGACGGACACAACGTTTTCTTCGACAGCCACGCCACCTACGGCAAAAGCTGGGGCATGAAGGAATACCTGCGCAGGAGCGGACGGGAACTGATCGTCGTGGCGGTCGAATGCAACCACGAGGGCTTCCGGCGGCTCAACGAGTATACGCCCTGGAGCTTTTCTATACGGCGGGTCGGCACGATCGAGGCGCAGGGGCGGCTGACGATGGAATGGATCACGAAGGAGCTCAAGCCCCGCATTGACGCGGAGTACCGCACGCTCCCCGACAGGGAAAACACACTGATCGCGGGCAGCTCGATGGGCGGGCTGATGTCGGTCTGGGCTCTGGTGGAATACAACGACGTCTTTTCCCGTTCCGCCGCGCTCTCTCCGTGCCTGTTTGTCGATCCCAAAGCGATGCGGGAGCTGATCCGGACGCGTCCGCTGCAGTCCCCGAGCAGGATCTATCTGGACATGGGCAGCGCGGAGGCTGACGGGCATGTCCGGGGGCTCACGGGCCTGTTCGACACGGCAAAGGAGCTGACGAAGGCGGGAGCGGACGTCGCGGCCCGCGTCGTCCCCGGCGGGCAGCACTGCGAGGCCTGCTGGGAGGAGCGCATCCCCGTGTTCTTTGACTATCTGCTTGGCTGACACTTGCGGCACCCATGCCGCCCGGGCCGCCTTGCGGCCGTGATCGTATGGCAGGAAACCGCCGGACGGAATTCTGATCGGGGGGCACCGGTAAAACATGGCCAATATCATAACTGGAATCAGAATAGTGCTCAGCGCCCTGTTGCTTTTCTGCCCGGCGTTTTCCCCGGCATTTTTCGCGCTCTACATGGCGGCGGGTGTTTCCGATATGATCGATGGGGCCGTGGCGAGGAAAAGCGGCACCGTCAGCGAGTTCGGTTCAAGGCTGGACACGGCTGCAGATATCGTTTTTGTCGCGGTTTGCCTGATAAAACTGCTTCCGGCATTGGATATTCAGCGCTGGCTATATATTTGGATCGCCGTCATCGCGTTCATCAAGGCGGCGAATATCGCGGCAGGATTTATCCGACGGAAAGAGTTCATTTCGGTGCATTCCGTGATGAACAAGGTGACCGGAGGGCTGCTGTTCGTTTTTCCGCTGACATTGGCATTCATAGATCTGAGGTACAGCGCCGCGGCCGTCTGCACGGCTGCGACCGCGGCGGCGATTCAGGAAAGCTATCTTATCGGTCGGAAGGAGACGCTTTCCCGGAAGCTGTTTTCGCGCCGAGCGGAGCGTGCTTCGACGCAGTGACCGGATTTGAGCCGGCGGCCTGTGCGGCACACATGCCGCCCAGGCCGCTTTGCGGCCAATGATTGAAATACAAGAGGCCGCTAGTTCGTACCGGTACACAAATTAACAAAATGCAGACCATCAATAGATGGTCTGCATTTTGTTGGTCCGAGTGACTAGATTCGAACTAGCGGCCTGTGCGGCACGCATACCGCCCAGGCCGCTTTGCGGCCAATGATTGAATTGCAAGAGGCCGCTAGTTCGTGATTTAGCTTGAAATAACAAAACAAGGAGTATCTGATGATACCCCTTGTTTTGTTGGTCCGAGTGACTAGATTCGAACTAGCGGCCTGTGCGGCACCTATGCCGCCCAGGCCGCTTTGCGGCCAATGATTGCATTGCAAGAGGCCGCTAGTTCGTGTATCCGCTAGAAATAAGAAAAGCAGGGTATCGAACGATACCCTGCTTTTCTTGGTCCGAGTGACTAGATTCGAACTAGCGGCCTCTTGAACCCCATTTATTGAAAGCTGTTCACAAGGCGTCATTTCGGGTGTGATTCCGCACTTTGGAAAACCACGATTTTACCAGTAAAATCAAGGGTTTAAGGCCATCGTGCCAAGAAATCCAATAACGTCAAAGCATTGCGATTTTTACATGAAAAAGCAAATTTGTTAGAAGGGTGTTAGAAAGCCCGCTGTTGCAAACAAAAATAAACAAATATTATAAGGTCGATTATGGAGGTAAAAATGAATACTCGTACATCTTTTTTTGAGTGCAACGGCGGAACCTATACGGAAGTCGATCGAGTACTCATTCCCAACTTGGAACTGAGCGAAGCAGATGAAGCTTGTCTCGGCAAATGGGGTAGGATGCGGAAACGGTATCTGAAAGAGCACCGGCCGGTCCTGTACACAAATCTGCTCCTATCTGAAAAGCTGTATGCACATTGCGCTGAGATCGAGCGCGCCTGCGAGGATCGGCTAGAGCGGATCGTCCGGCAGATGGCCGAACAGGAAGGCGTGACCGAAGTGCTCAAGGCCGCGGATCAGATGGAGTGGGTCGCACGCATGAACAATATCCGAAGCCGCGCGGAAGAGATCGTACTCCATGAGCTGGTCTGCGCCGAGGAGGCCGAAAATGCAGATACTTGAAGATCAATGTTGTCAAGGGTGAATTTCCCGTCTTGTTACGAGCTGCGTAGCGGTGGACCCCATCTTTTCCTGCAGTTATCAGCCA